>NZ_JAUBOV010000117.1:0-15973 GCF_036700405.1 Microcoleus sp. T3_D1 | reverse complement strand
TTCCTTCTTCCTTCTTCCTTCTTCCTTCTTCCTTCTTCCTTCTTCCTTCTTCCTTCTTCCTTCTTCCTTCTTCCTGAGCAAACATGAATTATTTTACATCATTAATCGGACAAGAGCGATCAGTAGAATTGCTAACTCAAGCAGTCGAGCGAAACCGAATTGCTCCTGGTTATTTATTTGTCGGCTCTAACGGCATCGGCAAAAGTTTAGCTGCTCAGTGTTTCATCGAGCTTTTATTCTCAGCAAATATTCCCGAAACTCGACTAATAGCCTCCGTGCAAAATCGCGTGAAGCAGCGAAATCATCCAGACTTACTCTGGGTAGAACCAACTTACATGAACCAAGGCAAACGGCTTACGCCAAAGGAAGCAGAGGAAGCCGGTTTAAAGCGGAAAGCACCACCACAAATTCGCTTAGAACAAGTTCGAGAAATCGGTGATTTTCTCAGCAGACCGCCGCTAGAAGCTGCGCGTTCAGTCGTAGTGTTGGAACAAGCAGAAACAATGGGTGAGGGAGCAGCTAACGGCTTGTTGAAGACCTTGGAAGAACCGGGAAAAGCAGCGCTCATCTTAATTGCTCCAACAGTGGAACTTTTGCTGCCAACTTTGATTTCCCGTTGTCAAAAAGTCCAGTTTTCACGGCTGAATCCCGAAGCAATGGCACAAGTTTTGCAGCAAGCGGGATTCGCGGAGATATTGGATCATTCCGAGGTACTGGGGATGGCTCAGGGCAGTCCTGGGGAGGCAATTTCTATTTGGCAGCAACTGCAATCAATACCCGATGATTTGCTGCAAAAGGTGAAGCAGTTGCCTCAAAATCTGCGGTCTGCTTTGGAATTGGCTAAGGAAATTGATAAAACTTTAGATACTGAATCTCAGTTGTGGTTAATCGATTATTTACAGCACTGTTACTGGCAGCAATTTTTGGCAGGGCGAATTAGTCGATCGCCCTTAGAGCCCTTGGAAAAAGCGCGACAATATTTGCTAAACTACGTACAGCCGCGATTAGTTTGGGAATGCACACTAATGGGAATATGTCAAGCATAATTTATTGCCAAGTTTGAACCCAATACGATGAGTAACACGATGGAAAAAGCCACATTTGCCGCCGGTTGTTTTTGGGGAGTTGAACACAAGTTTCGCGCCGTTGGGGGTGTCGTCTCGACTGCTGCGGGCTACACGGGAGGCCACTGGCCGAACCCCTGCTACCTCGATGTTTGCGCCAGAGTCACCGGTCACGCTGAATCAGTGCTGGTAGAGTACGATCGATCGCAGGTGAGTTACGAAGCACTGCTAGATGTATTCTGGAACTGTCACGATCC
Organism: Microcoleus sp. T3_D1; assembly: GCF_036700405.1. Lineage (NCBI taxonomy): Bacteria > Bacillati > Cyanobacteriota > Cyanophyceae > Oscillatoriales > Microcoleaceae > Microcoleus > Microcoleus sp. T3_D1. The sequence continues at coordinate 14,652 of NZ_JAUBOV010000117.1, read as the reverse complement.
TACCCAAATCAATCGCCAAGGCCCCGACAGAGGCGAACAGTACAGGTCGGTGATTTTTTATCACAATTCCGAACAAGAAAAAGCCGCTCGCGCATCCAAACAAAAATTGCAAATTTCCGGTAAATACGACAAAGATATTGCCACCGAAATCAAACCTGCTGGTGAATTTTATATGGCCGAGGATTACCACCAGCAATATATTGAGAAGAAGCGGCATTCGTCAAAAGTGATTAGTTAAAAAGTAGGCAGACGCGACCAAAAATAAAAAATATTAGGCGTGGGTAAGGCAATGATCTATACTAGCGGCTAGTTTATTATTAATGCAAAACCAGGCATCCTCCAAGTCATGTTTATTTCCACCTACTTAGTAATAAATCATTAGTGATGAGATAGTGTTTGGTATGGGCAATCCCCGCGTGGTAAGCCGATGCGATGGGGATGCGGTGCAAGTCTCAGCTTTGAAAATTGCTAAAAGAATATAGAGGCGGGGCGGGGAATGCCAGTCTGAAGAGGATTGATAGCGTTTTAAACAGGTTGTTACGCAAGTCATAATTTTATAAAAATGCTGTATTAGTTGGGCCCGTAAGACCCAAACAATTTTGCAATAAAGCCTAAATAAAGATAGGGCATTTCTGTTTTTATTTTCCTCAGTAATCCCAGTTTTTGCGTCCCGGAGGGAAGAATATCTTGTTTGGCAGTCTTGCTTGTTTATTTGCTAAGCTAGAGGTGGCGCTTTGTCATCAATAAACTTTAGATTTATGCACAGGTTATTAACTGGGAAACTGCGAATAGAGTATTTAACAATACCAATCGCTAATCTTCCAGCAAATCTATCCGGTACTAAAATTGTACAGCTTACGGACTTTCACTATGACGGGGTGCGGCTGTCGGAATGGTTGCTAGAAGAGGCAATTGCTGCGGCCAATGAAGCTGAACCAGACCTGATTTTTTTAACTGGTGACTTTATTACCTACGATCCCGCACCTATTTACGACTTAGTGCAGCGATTGAAAAACTTGCAAAGTCGAGTGGGAATTTACGCGGTTTTGGGCAATCACGACCACTATTGGCCGAGGGCAAAAACAGAGGTTGCTAATGCTTTAAATAGCGTCGGGATTCGGGTTTTGTACAACGAAGCAATCTATCCTTTGGGGTCAGAATTGGCTTTAGTTGGGCTGGCCGATTTTTGGTCGGGCGATTTTGCGCCTAAACCTGTAATGGCATCAATAAATCCCGCGATTTCTCGGATTGTCTTGTCTCACAATCCTGATACTGCTGAAAAGCTGCAAAATTGGCGGATTGATTTGCAGTTGTCTGGGCACACTCACGGCGGTCAAATCGTTATTCCCGGTATCGGGCCTTTGTACGCTTGGGTCCGAAAAATTGGCTATTTTATTCCTAAACGCATCCGAAAGTTCATTCCTTTGCTGTCGGGTTGCGATCGAGTAGTTACTCACTGGGAATGGGCTAGCGGTTTGCATCGGGTTGGGAGTAATTTGCTGTACGTGAATCGCGGTTTGGGAACTTATTCGCCGGGAAGGCTGTTTTGTCCCCCGGAGGTGACAGTAATTACTTTGGTTTCTCAAGATACGTAAAGGCTGGTTTAGGGTGCACACTTTCCCGATAATAGATAATATAGCCGAAGGAAGAAGGAAGAAGGAAGAAGGAAGAGGGAAGAAGGAAGAGGGAAGAAGGAAGAGGGAAGAAGGAAGAGGGAAGAAGTGAAAAGGATTTTTGTACAATGTCTATTATTTTTAATTTGCTTCTCCAAAGCGATAGCCTCTGCCGTAGACTGTGTGAATTAGGACAGATTCGCCCGCGGCTTCTATTTTGCGGCGCAGCAGGCGAATTTGAGCGGCTAATACATTGCTGCTGGGTTTTTCTGCTTCACTCCACAAATATTGGTGGATTTGTTCGTGTGTTAGCAATTGACCGGTATGGCGCATTAAGTATTCTAATAACTGGCATTCTTTTTCTGATAAGTCAATTGTACGATCGCCCCGATAAGCTAATTGATTGTCGTAGTCTAGCTGTAAATCTGCAACTTGCAGCCGCCCGACAGCAACCTCGGCATCAAAAGTAGGAGGCCGCCGCAGCAAGGCGCGGACTCTGGCTAGGAGTTCTCGCAGTTCAAAAGGTTTGACTAAATAGTCGTCTGCACCGGCGTCGAGTCCTTGTACGCGATCGTCTACGGTATCTTTGGCGGTGAGAAATAGCACTGGCGTATTCCGTCCTTGCGATCGCAACTTCTGGCAAATTGCCAGTCCGGTTTGTCTCGGCAGCATCCAATCCAAAATTAGCAAATCGTAATTACCCTGCATGGCTAAATTGCTGCCACTTGCTCCGTCAAATGCCACATCAACTGTATAACCTTCGCGGCTTAAAACTCGACTCAAAGGGTCAGTCAACTCAACTTCATCATCAACTAAAAGAATCCGCATCCTGATTTCAAATTTGAGATTTGAGATTTGAGGTTAAGTAAACTGATTTTTGCTAGATTTTAATGTGTGGAATACTTTCCGATTCGCTGCAAGCTGCTGCTACCCATTCCTGGATGGCAGGCAGTGCCAAAAGTGCATCAGCATAAGCTTTTGCTTCTGAATCTAATTTGACTTCGTAGGTGACAAAACGCATCACAACTGGGGCAAACATAGCGTCAACAACTGTGAATTTTCCGAACAGCATATCGCCGCCTGTCCCGAATTTTTGTCGGCATTCGCGCCAAATGGCAAAGATGCGATCGATCTCTGCTTCTACACCGGGAGTCCTCCCTTCTCCCGGATAGCGGTTGCGGCAGTCCATCGGCATATTTGCGCGCAAATTTAGGAAGCCTGCGTGCATTTCGGCACAGATGGAACGGGCGATCGCCCGTTCCGCTACATCGGCCGGCCACAAATCATTAGCAAAGCGTTCTGCAACGTATTCGCAAATTGCTAAAGATTCCCACACTTTCAGGTCGCCGTCGATTAAAACTGGTACTTTTCCCGATGGAGAATAGCGCCGAATTTCCTCATGGGTTGTAGGCCAGTCTAAGGGGATTCTGACCTCGGCAAATTCAAGTTTAGCTTGTTTCATCGCCAGCCAAGGACGCAGCGACCAAGAGGAATAATTTTTGTTGCCAATAACAAGTGTCAATTCGGTCATAGTTTAGCTGTCAGCTATTTGCGATCGTCCGTTAAAGTTTAAGTTTTAGAGTTGAATACACAAAGGCGTGACACACAATGGCTATCGCACGTTAGCGAAGCCCTCGAAGAGGATCGCCGCGTTGTCTGCACCAGCCTCTGCAAGAATTTTACATTAACAGCCTCCCAGCGTTCCGCGTTTTTCTGCAAACTTCGATCGGGGGGCGCGATCGAACACGCTTGATTCCACATGGAGCGAGAAGCCTCTGTCCCTGGGAACCCTGGCCTGGTTAGCGCTAGGTACAGCTACTGTATAGTCCATTTCCTCCCTCTCTACACCACCGCCTGAGAGGATTTCATCTACTGTAATCTTTTTCAGGGAATCCGGGTCTACACTGTGAAAATTTCCGTCAAATTCTTGATTGTTTTCCATACCGACCGCCCTTGAAAAACGTGACGAAATAAAAACTTACTAAATATAATATATACCCAAACAAACGATCTAGCAATACCCGAAATTTATGTTTCGCTATGAACTCTATGTGTTATTCTGAGTTTGGTAAAAGCTGTTTCTGCTTAGGCCGCGATCGCCCCCTTCTAAAATTTAGAAATTTACACTCTAAAAATTGACATGATTACTGTTGCACTTCCCAAAGGCGGACTGTTAGGAGATAGCATTCGGCTGTTTAAATCGGTTGGATTAGACTTCAGTGCTTTTCTCGATTCCTCTAACCGACAACTTCAAATTTATGACCCGACCGGCACTGCCAAAGCTTTGCTAGTAAGGACGCACGACGTGCCGGTTTATGTGGAATACGGTCAAGCGGATTTGGGGATTGCTGGCTATGATGTTTTGCGGGAAAAAAAGCCGAAAGTTGCCAATTTAATTGATTTAAAATTTGGCAAGTGTCGGCTGTCGGTGGCGGTGAAGGAATCTAGTTCTTATCGACGAACTGTGGATTTGCCTCCTCACGGTAGAGTTGCTTCTAAGTTCGTACACTGTGCAAGGGAATATTTTCACAATTTAAATTTGCCGGTGGAAATTGTGCCGCTTTACGGTTCTGTGGAATTGGGGCCGATTACGGGTATGTCGGAGGCCATTGTGGATTTGGTTTCGACTGGCAAAACTTTGCGGGAAAATGGTTTGGTGGAAATTGATGTTTTGTTTGAAAGTTCAGCTTATTTGATCGGTCATCCTCTGAGTTACCGTTTGAATGCGGGGGGGGTGAATGAGTTGATCGGGAAGTTGAGAGAGCAAGTTTTGACGGCTGTTTGATAGTCTACAATTAGAGTGCTTTGATTGGTTAGTAGATAAGTAGAGAAACGGCATTGCCCATTGGCATCAACTTAAGCTGTCAGTCGGCGCAGTCCTTCTGTCCGCCAGGGAATGAATTCCACGGGGCTTATAGCTAAAGTCCTCTCAAAGAGGACTGAAGAACTCATTAGTCCTATGCAAGAGGACTTTAGCTTTGAGGTTCTTGTTTCAACCCCTGCCGGACTATTAGTTGTACGTTAAGTTGACACTAAGGATCGCGAATTAAATAATTTACACAAGTTTGTGGGGAGTAGGGGATGGGCGTCCCGCCCGCCCTTTCTGGACGGGCGGGACGCCCATCCCACAAGAACCATCACGCATTGTAAGTTATTTAATTCTCATTCCTAAACGGCAATGTCGTGTCCTACTCCCTGCGCCGGACACTGCATTGCCGTGCCCCTACAGATGCTAGCCTACTTTTCAGAATTGGTATAGGTTGGTAGCCAGGACTTTAGTCATTATTGGCGGTAAAAAATAGGAGTGAAATCCTCAGTACGAACTGGTTCTATTTAGTTGATTTCTGAGCAGTTACTTACAGGTATAAAACCTAGTTTTTCCTGGCAGCGGTTGATATAAAAACTGACGACTGTATCAGCCGGGTTTTGTTCGATTAGTTGCTGAAAATATCCCAAGGCGGCGACAAATCTTTCGGATTGCCATCCTTGAATTCCTTTGTCAAATAAACCCTGGGTAAGCTGCTTTGCCTCAGAGTCGGGACAGGAGGCGCTCCAGATTTCGTAGATTTCAATAGCTTCCTGCTTGCCGCGCGGGGTTACTCGATCGATCCAGCGATAGTAATAATTGTTGCGGGGCAAATGGCTGTCAGCAGCAGTCGCCCCAGAAGCAGAAATCATACTCTCCTGTGTTTCCACTTCTAAGTCGCACTTTAATAATAGACTTTCTTTAGAGTTTGAGTTGAGACTTATGCCATTTAGAAATTCTCTCGCATGAACAATGGCATTTTCGCTAACAATAATTTGGCAGCCGTATATTTTAGTTAAATTTTCTAACCGAGAAGCTGTATTTACCACATCGCCGATGACTGTAGAGTCCATGCGGCGATCGGAACCTAAAGTGCCGATCATGCCGATACCTGTGTTAATTCCCGTACCAATATTGACGGGAGATTCTAAATTGTATTGGTGGCGACTGGCATTAAATTCTTGCAAGGTTTCTTGCATTGCTACTGCGGCTTCGATCGCATTCATCGCGTGAGAATTTTGCTGGTCAAATACTGCCATGATTGCATCGCCTAGGTATTTGTCAATAAACCCGCCGTGAGACGTGATGCACTCGTTCATTTTAGTAAAAAAAGCGTTCAACCATTCAAAAGTCTCGCGAGCTTGTTGAGATTCCGCGATCGCAGTAAACCCGCGAATGTCGCAAAATAAAACAGTCAGCTCTTCTTCTGTGACATTGCCCAACTGAATAGATTCTATTCCTTGCGGTGCAATTCGTCCCAGAAGTTGCTCTGGCACAAATAGCTGAAATTTTTCTGAAAGATATTCGTTGGCTTCCCAAGCTGCGGCGATTTGGCGTTTGCTTTGCTCTTTTACCTGCTGGTTGAATTGGGAAGATACAGCTTGCGCTCGCATTTGACTCAACTGCAAAATATTTTCAACTTTTGCCAGCAATAAACGACTGTTAAAAGGCTTTGTCAAATAATCATCGGCCATCATTTCTAACCCTTTGATGCGAGACATATCGTCATTGAGGGCAGTTAAAAAAATCACCGGTACCGTTTGCAAGGCCGTATCCTTCCGCAGGATCTCGCACACATCAAAACCGTCCATCTCCGGCATCATAATATCTAGTAAAATTAAATCGGGTCGAGAGGCGCGGGCAAGCGAGAGCGCTTCATGGCCAGATAGCGCTGATACTGTAGCGTATCCTTTGAGGTGCAATAACTCTTCCAGTAAAGTCAGATTAGCTGGCTCGTCATCAACCAACATGATGCAGGGCGACTTGTTTGACATGGAATATGATATAATATATCGAATTTAGCTCGGAAGTTGCGCGTGAGGAAGCTCGAAAACTGGTTGATTGGTATATTTCTCCTTACTAAACTCGATATTTTTCGTAGGAACAGGCTTTGGGAGGCAAGTGCGGGCAAGTCATCTAGATATTTATCTACTATTGAGTTTAACCTTTGTTGTTATCAATTATCATAAATTGCAGTGCTGGAACTGCAAATAATTATTGTTAGCCCAGAAAAGAACGGACAGTAGCGATCGTCAAATTCAAATCCAGTGGCTTGCTCAAATAAGCAGAAGCGCCAGCTTCCAAACATCGATCGCTGTCACCGGGCATCGCCATCGCCGTCACCGCAATCATCGGTACCGAATCCCAGACAGGATCTGCTTTAACTCGGCGCATCAACTCAAAGCCGTCAACATCCGGCAACTGAATGTCCATCAAAATCAAATGCGGCAGCAACTCCGGGGCTGCTGAGGCGGCGAGAATACGATCGGCCATCGCCTTCCCATCCGCGAGTATCTCTACCCCGTACCCCTCCAATTCCATCACCTCAGAAATTAACATTTGGTTAAAAGGCTGGTCTTCGACAACCAAAATCCGCTTCCTGCCAATTGGTAAAGCAATCGCAGAAGCAGGCACTAACTTGGTATCCAAAGCACAAGAAGCAAAGTTTCCCAACTGTTGACGCATCTCCGTCAAAGGCAGCCAAACGCGGAAAAGACTTCCCCGATCGCAAACAGATTGAAAAGAAACTGTTCCCCCGTGCAATTCTGCCAGACGCTTAGTCAAAGCCAAACCCAAACCTGTACCTTCGTGCCGCCGAGTCAGGGAAGAATCCACCTGTTGAAAAGGTCGAAATAGCAAGTGCCAGCGGTCTTGAGGAATGCCGATGCCGGAGTCTTTCACCTCAAAACAAAAATAAGGAGTGCTGGCATTTACAGGAGAACAATCCGGTCGGTAGTCGCCGTCTATTTCACTGCCGTAGGCCAGACGCCCGCTGAGTTTAACTTGTCCCTGTTCGGGGGTAAATTTGATGGCATTGGAAAGTAAATTAATCACAATTTGTCGCACTCGCCTTTCGTCGAGGAAAACTTTAGTAATACGGTAGTCGAGTTCTAAAGACAAACCGATTCGCTTTTTGTCTGCCCGTGGCTGCATCATTTTCATACAGTCTGTGGCGAGTTCTTGAACGCGAACCGGCTGTAAGTTTAGTTCTACTTTCCCCGCTTCAATTTTAGAAAGATCGAGAATATCGTTGATTAGCTGCAACAAGTGCTGGCCGCTTTTTTCGATCAGTTCTACATAGTTGATTTGTCGATCGCTCAACTGTCCGGCAGTTTGTCGCAGCAGCAAGTCAGAAAAGCCGAGAATGCTGTTGAGAGGCGTCCGCAATTCGTGGGACATTGAGGCTAAAAACTCAGATTTCAACTGAGAAGAATACTCTAATTCTTCGTTAACTTGGCGCAGGTTCTCTTGTGTTTGAGCCCGCTCGATCGCCGCCCCCAGAGTCCGGCAAGCAGCCTCCAGCACTTCTTGGTGGACGGCGGCTTGCAGTTTTTTGATGTTGCGGGACTCCAGCGTCAGCACTCCGATGATCGTGCCGTTGGTAGCTGCGATCGGAAAAATACCCAGTTGTCCGATTCCCGGATGCCGAAATTCCGGCACGGCATTGGGATGTTGGCCATAATCCTCGACAAGCAAAGGTTTACCAGTTTTCACCACTTCCCACAGCAAACCGATGCCGTAGGGAATGCCTTGGTCGAGCAATTCTTGCATTCCTGCGACTACTGGTTCCCCGTAAGTAGCCAAAAATTGACTAGAAACTTGGTTGCAAATCCCCGACGCTTGGCGATCGTTTCCCTTGCCGTTAATTACCTTGACATCTCCGAAAGCTGCATTCATTGCCTCTACTAAATAGGTGAGGGCAAACTGACCTATTTCTTGCAAACTGTCAGATTTTTGCAGGCGTTCGGTTAAACCTAAAAGAAAGCTCAGACGCCTGACTTCTGCGTTCAAGCTAGCTTGGGAGTTTCGGTATACCGTAACGTCTCTAAAGGTAAACAGCCGTCCGCCGCTGTTGGTAATCGTGGCGCACACCTCCAAACAAACCGCATTGGATTGCTCGAAATAAAATGATAAACTTTCATTCTGAGATTTTTCGAGTGCTTGCTGAAACTCTTGCCACTGCTGAAGGGACAAGTAACCCCGATCGACAATTTCCGCAAACAGCAAGTGGCACTTCGGTTTTGTTTCCAGCCATTCTGGGGACAGTTGCCAGATTCCGGCCAATTTTTTGTTAAACAAAACTAAGCACTCAGACGAGTCGAACAGAGCGATCGCATTGTCTACTTGATTGAGAATCAGTTCTTGGTCTGCCCTCAACTGGTGCAAGTCTCTCTCCATTTTCTCTGTGTGTGTAGTTCTTAGTTTTGTTGTCATAACTTTCTACGGATATGGCAAGAGTTCTTTGATAACTCTTTACTTAATGTTACATAATTTTACGTTTTTGGGCAGTGAGGGCGATCGATCTGCCTTGTGATCTGAGACACTTGCTGGTTTCCGAGGGCGATCGGAGCTACCTTTAAACTGCATCGGCTACACTGCTTAATCATCAGGTAATAAGGAGGGTAATAATTATAACAGAAAGAGAATCTTTTAATAATAATGCTGTCGAACTTGATGGCATCTGACTTGAAACTCTTGTGTCCAACCCTGTGCTAAATTTACCCATAAAAAAAACTAATTTGGGTGATAATAAAATATCATATCTCAAAATGCAATAACGACCTTACCCTTAAATTGTATTAGCAATAACTTGGTTATTTCGATTAACTGGTCAAGCAAATGTTGCGTTCAATAAAAGACGGGTAAGGTGCGCTTTAAGCACGCGAACGAAGTGATATCATTTGGGAGCATCTCAGTTTTGTAAAAAGCATTTTTTTTATTGTAGTGCGAGCGTCCCCGCTCGCGTATTGTACAATACGCGAGCGGGGACGCTCGCACTGTAAATGCAAAACTGAGATGCTCCCTATCATTTTTGGTGGCATCGGTATTGTTCAAATGTCCAAACAGTCAGTTGTCATATCGTTTCCGATGCTATAGCAATCCTAAATGATTCAGATAAATTTGTAGGGGTAGTGCTACCCCTACTCCCCGTGCCTACCCCCTATCTATCGGGCAACCACGGGGAGTAGGGGTCGGATTGCCCCTACAATAATTATGCAAATGATTTAGGATTGCTATACCGGAAACGATATGAGCGATCGCGCCGAAGTCTAAAATCTAAAATGGTATGAGTTATGACGATCGCACTTATGAGTAAGGTGTGCAGTGCACACCCTACAAATGTGAGTTAGAACCCAAGTCTGGTTAATGTTTCTTAGGATTTTTCGGAAAAGGAATGCCCAAACTTTCGTGAAAAACAACCTGAGTTTTATAAGTCAAGCGCCGGTTAACTTGTTTGATGATTTTTTCCAAAAGCGCATCGCCGGTTTTTTCAATTAAAGGTTGAGACATCGATCGAATAAACTTGGGAAAGCAAACCCCCACAGCCAAATCCAGCTTCCAGGTAGTAATGGTAATCACAGGCGGCAGCTTAGCACGTTCCGAGCTCGGCCAATCGGCGGCAAACTCCTGAGACGGTATCTCCCCTAGCTTCATTGCCGATCGAAAATCCACTTCATACCCAGGCGAGGTATAATTCGGAACCGGAATAGTCTTAATCAAATAACAGCCTTCAGCATCCGGCGGCAGCAACTCTAAACCAATTCTCGCTTCAACACGGTAGCCAAAAGCCCCAAAACGCCCGATTAATAAATCATAGCCGTTTTCGCCGATCGGCTCGGCCTTCATCGGCGAAGCGCAATGGCAAAACCAACTCTTGTGGTTGTTCAAATGCTTCGCCACCGTCTCCGCATCGGCGTACATCTCCATGCTGTCTTCAAAATGCGTGTGAAACCAAATCGGCTCAACTTCCTCTGGTGCATCCGCGCTTCCACTTTCGGGCTGTTGGACACTCGCATCTGGGTAGTAATTTTCGTCAGAAGCTTCAAAAGTTTGATATTCAGCGGAATCTTGCTTCATTCTATACTCTCCTGTAATACGCACCGGTCGGGTTGGGGATGTGTTAAGGGAGTTTCCTCCCTACAATTGAGAAATTGATAGCAACAAAACTTACCCTAGTTCAGCATAACTCGACATATGAAAGCATTTGTAGCAGGAGCCACAGGTCAGACTGGCCGCCGCATCGTCGCAGAATTGGTCAAGCGAGGTATTCCCGTGCGCGCTTTAGTCCGAAATCTAGAGACAGCTAGGCAAATTTTACCACCGGAGGTAGAGTTAGTGACTGGGGATGTATTAAATGCGACTTCTCTGGGCGATGCCATCGGCGATAGTACGGTATTGCTGTGCGCGACAGGGGCGGCCCCTGGTTTTGACCCGACAGCGCCTTACAAGGTGGATTTTGAAGGTACTAAAAATTTGGTGGATGCAGCTAAGGCTAAGGGCATTGAGCATTTTGTGCTCGTGACTTCTCTGTGCGTTTCTCAGTTTTTTCACCCGCTGAATTTGTTTTGGCTGATTTTGGTTTGGAAAAAGCAAGCCGAGGAGTATTTGCAAAAAAGCGGCTTGACTTATACGATCGTCCGTCCCGGCGGTCTCAAAAATGAGGATAATTCAGATGCGATCGTCATGACTGGTGCCGACAAAATGTTTGAAAGCAGCATTCCCCGCACCAAGGTAGCCCAAGTGTGCGTGGAGGCGCTGTTTCAGCCGACTTCTCGCAACAAGGTTGTGGAAATTGTGGCGAAGTCGGAGGCTCCGCAAAAGAGTTTTGAGGAGTTGTTTGCCAGTGTGATTTGATTGAATTAGTCTCGCTTGGGTTCGGTGCCTCAGACCAAAAACACTTTGATTTTGGTCTGAGATGTTGCACCATTGTCAATAACAGGCAAGATGCCTGTTCCACAAAAAGTGCATTTTCTTGTGGGGCGGGCATCCTGCCGGCCCAAAAAAGGCTTATCCTGCCGGCCCAAAAAAGGCTGATCGAGAATGGTGCAAGATGTGATTTGGGTCAAAGATTTGGGCTGACGCACCCTACAACAATTTTCCGATCGCCAAATCTGGCAAAATCTTAATAGTTTTACCATTCGCCCTTAAAATTTCGTTCTCGCAGCATGAAAACTCTCAAGTGGCCAGCTTGGTTCCCCTATCCGATTTCGTGGTTAAGGGCATTTGCTCTCGCTCAGAGTTTTAGTTTTGTCCTTCGCAGGGGCATTCCTTTTGTCAGCGACGATATCGGCTTTCTGACTCTACTGCTGGCGGCTTGGCTGATTCAGTTCCCTTTGTTTTTTGTTTGTCACTTGTTCGCCGTCAAAATCTTAAATCCCTTACTAATTATGCTGCCGGGCCGCTTTCGCGTGGCGCGCAAGTTCAAGCGCCGGCCTACGGGTATTCGATCGCACTTGCGAGAAGGCTTGAATGCTGTTGTAGTGATTTTTTTTGCCTTTAATCTGTCGCTGTTGGTGCAACTTGCGATTTTTTATTGGCCAGCGCGATCGATCGATCCGGCTCAGTTACTAACAGGAATATCTACTCTGACAAATGTTGCCATAGCCGGTGAATTAGATTTCTGGATGATTAAATTGGCGGGGGTTTTATCGAGTCTAACGCTGGTAGCCGCGCCGCTATATCAATACGATTTTCGGGTGCGCCGGATGCGGGCGGCTCGAAAATTAGCCGAAATTTCGGAAATGGAAATGACTTTGCTGGAAGCTGAGAAATTCGGCCGTCGCAAAAGAGGTTTGCTGAGGCGAGCAGAAATTCAAATCCTCGGATTTATACTTTTAATCGGCGCTGTGATTGGCGGCGGTGTTTTTTTGGTTGCTAATTTGCGGGGAAATCAGCAGTTATCGCAGTCGGTAAGCGGGCGGGGAAAATTCCCGCCGCTGGCTATTAAAACGGGCGATCCTTATATTCGGGCGCTGATGCGTACTATTTCTGCTAGCGAGTCGAATGTTTCTCGGCCTTATCACGTTGTTTACGGTGGCAAATACATATTAGATTTGAGCCGCCATCCTGACTGGTGTGTGAGGATTGTTAATGGCCCGAATCGGGGCAAGTGTACTACGGCAGCGGGCAGGTATCAATTTCTGACTTCGACTTGGAAGGAGAAGGCTAAGCGCTATCAGGCGCGTCGTGCTAATTTTTTATTCTGGGAAGATTACAGTTTTGAACCAGAAGATCAGGATGCTGTGGTTTATGCTTGGTTGAGCGATCTCAAGTTTTGGAAAGCTGATATTTCTGAGATGTTGCGGCAGGAAAGATTAACTGACGTGTTGCGGATGCTTTCGGGAACTTGGACGAGTTTGGGATATGGAATTGAGACCAATTCTATGAGTTCTCGTTTGCCGAAAGTCTATCGGGAAATGCTGCGGGAAGAATTGGAAAATGCTGGTTCTTAGGTTAAATTAACACAAAGAAGGGTAGGGACACTGCAGTGTCCATTGGTGTCAACTTAACGTTAAACAGTCCGACAGTCCGACAGGGGTTTCAACCCCTGGCGGACTGACGGGTAGGCGGGAATATTGATGGACTAAAAGCTTAAGTTGACACCTATGGGCCAAGCCCTGTCCTACAGATATCCGGTGCAATCCACCATATTTGATATAATTACTTCAATTTTGGTAAAAAGGCTGTTAAACATTTGTACAATTCTAATCCCGACCCTGCTTGCAGCGGATAAAACCTGTCGAAATTAATGTGGTTTCCAGGTGCTAATTTCCACTCGATTTTCTGTGATGTTTTTGGGGAAATTTCGCTCGCTACCGTGATGTTAATAATGTTGTTGTGCTGGGGGATGCCCCGGAAGCAGTAACTTTTGCCCGCGCGTTTGTCTGAATCGCTGCCGGTGATTTATCTGTCTTGTTTGCGAAATTGGATTTATCTGAAAGGTCGATCGAGCGCAAAGGAGTCTCGGTAGCGGTAGTCTCCGTCGCGCAAGCTTTCGACAGTCGGCCTGATTTGACTTATAACTGTTGCTGCACTAAGAGTTAGCATCATTGATCCGCGTTCCTCCTGTGAAATCGGTGATTTTGGTTGCGGGTGTCTGTGTCGCTGTGGGCGATCGGCTGAAACAAACGCCGGCCGTGTAACAAATTAATAAAAGCCGTTAAGCAGTTTAAGTTGATCCCTAGCAATCGTGAATAATTATTTCAGGGTTTCCTCTCGGTTATTTATCTGAGTAATAATAGAAACATACAGCAACCCGTGAGAAATTTTACGGGCGCATATTTAGGGATTAATTGACAATACTGCGAGGATACTGCTATGTTTTGCGTGACGCCAGAAACCGGAAATTCCCAACGGCGAGGCTCTTTCACCTCTGCGTCTAAAAGTACCCCTATTCTGCGAGCGCGAGTTTACAAAGATGAGGCTCTGGTGTCGGCCGCGCTAGCGGGACTGCCAGCTCTTTTGGCATCCCTCGAAAGCTTTCGCGAGCAGTAGAACTTGGCATTTTCTCTTGCTATATTTGGCGCGTGGATGTTTGTGATAGCGCCTGCCAACCGAGTAGGGGCTGTTTTGATTGCACCTAAAATTCTCCTCGATTTGAGTAGAGTTTTGCTGTGCTGAACTATTGCAGGACTAAGAAACCTGGTTGTTTATACAAAAACCTTTTTACAGCCCTTTGTTATGGTATGAAAAATGGTATAAAAACCAGGTTTCTTGGTATCTGTCCGTAAGTCTTGTGTTAACAAAATTTATTTGTCAGTGTCATCCGGTGCGATCGATGCCTCTACCTCTTGGGAAGAACGGCTTAACATAGAGTCGTGCAGGTGTTCGCTGTGCTGCCTTTCTTGAGCCATTAATTCTCTGGCTTTTTCTTCAGCAATTCCCTCCCCATGTGTTTCTAGCTCGTGGGAGGAACGATTGAGCATAGATTCGTGCAAGTGTTCGCTATGCTGCCTTTCTCGTGCAATTAGTTGTCTAGCTTTTTCTTCGGCGTTCATGGGAGTCTCTCCAAGTGTTTGTGAGAACTGATTCTTATATTAAGATGCCACAATTCGAGGGTAAATGTAGCAAGATTAACATAAAATTTTACAAATAATTGTAGAAAAAAATGTAGAAAAAAAATTGAGTTTACTGGCGGTGGGTATCGGGATCGGTGGCAGGGTAAGAGCATCTCAATTAGGCTTGACACAAGGACTCAGAAGAATCTAATGTAGGGTCAAGAAAACAAGAAAA
>NZ_JAUBOV010000116.1:0-16629 GCF_036700405.1 Microcoleus sp. T3_D1 | reverse complement strand
GATCGCCTGAAAGTCGGCTCGATCGAATCCATGACGTGGCGATCTACTGACTCCTTTAAGATACAAGGGGCGGGTTTTACCAACAATATTTAATGATTACAAACAATTTATATAAACCCGCCCGTACACCGCCAATAACTAACATCAAATCTGACTTCTGTGCAACCAGAAAAATGTACATTTTCATTGTTCGTTGGGTGGGCGGGTTTAGGAGATTATGGGTTTTTGGCAATTATTGTTGGTAAAACCCGCCCCTACAATTGGGATAAATTTTGGTTGGGTGGGGGCGGGTTTAGGAAATTATGGGTTTGAGGCAATTATTGTTGGTAAAACCCGCCCCTACAATTGGGATAAATTTTGGTTGGGTGGGGGCGGGTTTAGGAGATTATGGGTTTGAGGCAATTATTGTTGGTAAAACCCGCCCCTACAATTGGGATAAATTCTGTTCTATAAAATCATGTCTAATTCACTGTTAATCAATTTGTCCTTCTTAACACCCGAACCAACTGGAATCGGGACTTATGCAGCTAATCTTTTCCCGCAACTGGAACCGCTAGAACCCACATTACTGACTTCCCAGCAAATTAACAATTATACTTGCTATCAAATCCCAGAAACTCTGACTCCGGATCGAGGGCCGAAAGGACAAATTAACAGGCTGCTGTGGACTCAATTTGAGTTACCTAAAATATACAAAAAATTGCAGTCAAGCCTGATATTTTCCCCCATTCCCGAAGCACCTTTGTATTCCGGCTGCCGCTACATCGTCACAGTTCACGATTTAATTCCTTTGCGGTTTCCCCAACGGTTTTCTCGATTAACAGCTTATTTCCGCTACTATATACCGCAGGTTTTGCGGCAAGCAGAACACATTATTTGCGATTCTCAAGCAACGGCGGCAGATGTTGCTAAATTTTTCCATATTCCGTCTAAGAAAATGAGCGCAATTCCCCTAGCTTGCGATAATATTAATTTTAGATATCTCGACTTGCCAGCCAAAAATTATTTTCTTTATACCGGCAGACACGATCCTTACAAAAACTTGGAAAGATTAATTGCTGCATTTGCGAGTTTACCCGATCGCGCAAATTACGAATTGTGGCTAGCAGGGCCTCCCAATGCCTACACACCGCAGTTGACAGCACAAGTTGAAGAATTAGGTTTACAATCTTTGGTAAAGTTTCTCGGTTACGTTCCCTATTCTCAATTGCCCGTACTGATGAATCAGGCGATCGCCCTAGTTTTCCCTACACTTTGGGAAGGATTCGGCTTACCAATTTTAGAAGCAATGGCTTGCGGCACACCAGTCATCACATCCAACCTGTCATCAATGCCAGAAGTAGCCGGAGATGCCGCATTATTAGTCAATCCTTACAGCGTCCCAGAAATAGCCGAAGCCATGCAAACAGTAGCCACAGATTCAAAAGTGCGATCGAACTTAAAAACTGCTAGTTTAGCCAGATCATCTCAATTTAGCTGGCACAAAACCGGAAAAGCAACCGCCAACATCTTACAGCAATATCTGTAAATCTTCCCTCTCTTCCTTTCTGCGCCATCTGCGGTTAAACTCACATCTTACACCCTTGTCAGCAACAGGCAAGATGCCTGTTCCACAAAAGATAAATTTTATTGTGGAACAGGCATCTTGCCTGTTCCTAAAAAGCTCATGGAGAATGGTGCAATATCTCAGGTTAAATAAAAAAATCCCACCAAAAAACCGCAATCTACATATTATCCCATGCCCAATCCCCAATCCAACCTGCTCATCAACCTCTCCTTCCTAATTTCCAAACCAACTGGCTTAGCAATCTACGCCAAAAACCTATTTCCCCACCTAAAATCCCTCAACCCAACATTACTAACAGCCGAAAAATTTCCCAATAACAACTGCTACCAAATTCCCGCCAACCTAACACCCGAACAAGGAATTAAAGGCCACATCAACCGATTGCTGTGGACACAAACCCAACTCCCCAAAATTTACCAACAGCTAAAATCTAACCTGTTATTTTCCCCAATTCCCGAAGCTCCTCTATTTGCAGGTTGCCGCTATATAATTACAGTACATGACTTGATAGCGCTGCGATTTCCCCGCCGCTTCGATCCTCTGACACCTTACCACCGCTACTACATTCCCCAAGTGCTGCGGCAGGCTCAACACGTCATTTGTGACTCTGAATCAACTGCCAAAGATATCGCTAATTTTTGCAAGATTCCTACTAATTTAATTACGCCAATTTTCCCCGGATATGACACCAGTTTTTTCCGTTTTCTAGACTTACCAACAAGCAATTATTTTCTTTATATCGGCCGCCACAATCCTTATAAAAACGTGCAGCGAGTTGTAGCAGCATTTGCTGCTTTGGAACATAATTCCGAGTACGAATTGTGGATAGCAGGTTCGGAAGACAAACGCTATACACCGCTGCTGAAGGCGCAGGTTCAAGAATTGGGATTGGTCGATCGAGTAAAATTCTTAGATTACCTCCCCGCGGCCGACTTGCCCAAAGTCATCAACCAAGCGATCGCCCTGGTTTTTCCCAGTCTTTGGGAAGGATTCGGCCTCCCCGTGCTCGAAGCAATGGCCTGTGGCACTCCTGTCATCACATCTAACCTGTCTTCAATGCCAGAAGTGGCGGGGGACGGCGCCTTATTAGTCAACCCCTACAGCGTCGAGGAAATTGCCTCTGCTATGCACCAGCTTGCAGTCGATGCCAAAGTTCGATCGCACTTGCGGGATCTCGGTTTAGCGAGAGCAAAACAATTTAGCTGGGAAAAAACAGGGCTGGAAACTGCTGCTATTCTCGATCGATATCTTTAACAAACAAAGGCGAACAGCACAACACGGATTTGGACACGGATACACGGATGATTCGGGGGGCACTCAAGGCAGGGCGGGCACTCAAGGCACCGCCCCTACAAGCCTTTTACTTATTGATACCCAACTGATCGCCGCGCTTGTACTGCTGATAAGCAGCAAAAAACAGCCCCGCCAGAGTAACAAAGATTAGACCCAGAACAATACCTGAAAGCAGCGGTTCTACCATGAGAGCTCCTTAACGTTAAGATTTAACAACCTATTTTTAATATTACCAGCACTTACACAGATGAATTTTCCAAAAAGCGCCCTTCCGGGAGTATCAGACCTTGCTCTCCCCGCTGCGAACGATTAAGCTATGTTATGAGAAATAAATTTTCTTGTAGATACTATTTTTAATTGAACTCCTTTGAATAACCAACTTGCCAGGAATGAAATTAAAAACCCGATCGAGCGACTTGCCATATTTGCGATCGCGGTGTTGCTTGCCATCATGTTGGCGATTATCACAATACGTCAATTTCAAGTCGCCGATCCTTACGTCAAAAGCGTACTATCCCTCACGGGCAACCCGTTTCAGGGTTCCGCCATCTTTCAAATGAACTGTGCGGGGTGTCACATCTCCGTTTCCGACAGTCAAGTCGGGCCCAACTTGCACGGAGTGTCCGAGCGCAAATCCGAATTGGATCTGATCCGGCAAGTCACCAGCGGGCAAACCCCACCAATGCCCCAGTTTCAACCGAGTCCGCAAGAAATGGCCGACTTGCTCAAGTATCTCGAACAAATTTGACAAAAGAAGGGGAACGGAATTCGTTCCCCTTCTTTGGCTGACTCTCGAAACTTTTATCTGCAGACTAAACCAGCAAGTTAAAACTCTGAGCCGATAACTGGCTCGGCTGTACGCCCCTCAGTATAGCCAAAATCTGGTCGCTGTTGGCGATTCCGATCGCCGTCGAGCCATTAGTTTCGGTTAACGACAGTTGATTGAAGTCCAAGCCTCCCACCAACTCGATCGAATCAACTCCTGCGGTGAAGTTGAAAATCGTGTCAATTCCTCCGCCCGCTGACAAGACAAAACCATCGCTGCCACTGCCACCGACGAGGGTATCGCTGCCAATGCCACCAAAGAGCAAGTTATCGCCGGTGCCACCAAAGAGCAAATCATCACCGCTGCCCCCAATTAAGGTATTGTTACCGTCGTCGCCGCAGAGAGTGTCATTGCCTTGATCGCCAAATAGCACGTCGTCGCCAGCGCCTCCCAAAATTACGTCATCGGCTTTGCCCCCGTACAATAAGTCATTGCCTTCGTCGCCAGAAAGAGAGTCGTTGCCGCGATTGCCAAAAATCGTATCGTTACCGCGATCGCCAAAAATCAGGTCAAACCCTTTACCACCGAAGAGAGTATCGCTCTCGATGCCTCCGTAGAGAGTATCGTTGGCTATATTGCCATTGATGTAGTCGCCGCCCCCTCGACCAAAGATCAAATCGTTGCCGATCAACCCGAAGATAGAGTCACTGCCGGCACTACCCACGATCGTATCGTCGCCGTTAGGGCCATTGATCACATTACCCGCGGTCGGAGTACCTGGTTCAGTGGGAGTAGCTATCCTGGGGAAGTTCTCAGGGCAAACCAAATCTGTCGTTACAGGTGTAGGTGTCGGCGTCGGTACAGGTGTAGGTGTCGGCGTCGGTACAGGTGCAGGTGTCGGCGTCGGTACAGGTGCAGGTGTCGGCGTCGGTGCAGGTGCAGGTGTCGGCGTCGGCGCAGGTGCAGGCGTCGGCGCAGGTGCAGGCGTCGGCGTCGGTACAGGTGGCAGTGGCACTGGTGGCGGAGTCGGAGTCGGCGTCGGCGTCGGCGTCGGAGTCGGCGTCGGCGGCGGCGGCGCTGGGAAGTTCCCGAAGTTGATGCCCGTAACAATAGCGCCTGAAGTTAGGGCGATGTCGGCGGGATCGGGTGTGCTTTGGGTAAACCCAGTTTGGTTGACTTCCCTGACACGGTAGGTTCCCGGCGTTAGGTTCGCGAACAGGTAGTTGCCACTGTTGTCTGTGGTAGTAGTAACAGGAGCAGGAGCAGTTCCAGCTACGACAGTGGTTAACTGAATTTGGAAATTGGCTAAACCCGGTTCTCCAGCATCCTGAGTGCCATTGTTGTTGGTGTCTTGGAACTTCAGACCTCGGATCGCCCCGGGTTGGGGCAGGAAGTTGCCGAAGTCAATGCCCGTGATGTTATCCGAGGGATTAACCGTAACGGGAGCGGGGTTGGGGGTCGTCTGCGTCCAGCCGTTTTGCTGGACTTCCCTTACCCTGTAAGTGCCTGCAGGTATATCTCGGAGAGTGTAGTTGCCCGCTGCATCAGTGATGGTAGTCGGTTCGCCCTGCTGAAACGATTCAGCCGGATTGATACTGTCGAGGAATATTTGCCAGTTAGCTAGCCCCAATTCTCCGGCATCCTTAACGCCGTTGTTGTTGAGGTCATTGAATTTTTGACCGCTGATAGTGCTCGACTGGAAGTTGCCGAAGTTGATATTAGCGATGTCTTGACCGCTGGTGACAGTGATGTCCGCCGGGTCGGAGGTAGTTTGCGTCCAAGTAGGCTGCAAGACTTCCCGCACCTTATAGGTTCCGGCTGACAAATCGAGGAATTTGTAGTTGCCGGTGGCATCGGTGAGAGTGTTCGGTTCCCCAGTGTCGAGAGTACCGTTATCGTTGGTATCGAGGAAGAATCGCCAGTTGGGTAGTCCTGTTTCTGCTGGCGCATCTTGGATGCCATTTGTGTTGAGGTCATTGAACTTCAGACCACTAATCGAGTTGGGCTTGAAGTTGCCGAAGTTGTTGTTTTGGGAGTCGGTGCCGCTGGTGACGGCGATCGTAAACGCGCCGGGAAGAGTAGGCCTGGCTGGATTGACAGGGGGTAGAGTTTGCGTCCAGCCGGTTTGTGGCACTTCCCGCACTGTATAAGTGCCGGCTGGCAGGTTGGTGAACTGGTACTTACCGGCGACATCGGTGACGGTGGCGTTGGTGCCAGTTTCTCCTGGTACTGCATCTTGGCTGCCGCTGTCGTTGGCATCCAGGTAGATTGTCCAGCCTCCTAGGGGTTGTTCTGCTGGCGCATCTTGGATGCCATTTTTGTTGAGGTCGTTAAATTTGATCCCGCTGATTTTGCCTAGTTGGAAGTTGCCGAAGTTTTGAGCCGTAATGTTTGTGCCGCTGACCGGGTTAATTGGATAAAAAGTCGGGCCGGCGGTTTGTGAGAAACCAGTCGGCACGTCTTCTCTCACAAAGTGCCGACCGCTGCCAACGTTGGCAAAGCTATACGTTCCAGGCGCTGCTGGCGCTGTGCCGGTAACTTGAGAGGCGATTTCCGTGTCACCGCTATCTAAAGTGCTGTTATTGTTAGTATCTTTGAACAAGCGAACGGTAGTGCCGTTGAGGGGGGTGTCGTCAGCAGAGAAGCTATTACCTGTGAGGTCGGTGAATTTGGTGCCACTAACGGTGATGTTTTGGAAAACGCCGAAGTTTTGACCGGTGACGGCAGTACCGCTTAGGGCGGTAACGGGAAGTGCGGCAGCGGGGAAAGAGATAGTGGAGTTGGCTGGGGCAGTGGCTTGTATCAGGTAATTGCCGGGGCCTATATCCGAGAACAGGTAATCTCCAGCTCCCGCAGTAGTTACCGGCGCGCCCACAACCGTATCTGTGCCGACTTCTAGCGTGTTGTTGTTGTTGGTGTCTTTGTATAAAGTGACCGTGACGCCGTTTAATGTGGTGTCGGTGGCATCTAAAACGGCGTTGCCCGCGAGATCGGTGTAGGTTTTGCCCGCGATCGATGTTTTTTTGAAGTTGCCAAAGTTGGCACCAGTAACATCAATTACACCTGTAGAAGCGGGAGTCGGGCCGAGAGTCTGTACCCAATCGGTCGCAGGCGTTCCAGCGGGCGGGGCTTCTGTAATCGGAGTAGCTGTTTTTACGTCCGGGATCGTGTAGGTGCCGTCGGCTGCGGTGGTAGCGTTTTTTGTGCCTACAGAAATCACCCAGCCCGGAAGACCTGGTTCAGTGGCCGCCTGCTGAACGCCGTCACCGTTAACGTCGTTGAATTTCTGACCCCTGACCACGGGCCCGTACTCGTAAGCACCGATGTCAATATTCGGTTTGCTGACAAGAGTATTGTCAATTTTTCGAGGAAAGCCGGTACCTCGTTGGTCAAAAGCTGTAGCGCCCACTGCCGTTATTGTCGGGTCGCCCCCACCAATTGCAGGGTTGCTGCTGGTAGTGACGGGGCTGTTGTCAACTAGGGCAATGGTGAACGGGCCGGTAGTTGCACCGTTGAGTCCGGCAGAGGCGGCTGGAGCTAATACATTTGCCAAAGGAACCGCTAATGCCTGAGCTGTGAAACCAGTGCTACTGCCGAGAACCCCAATTAGGTTGTTATTTCCTGTGAATGCCCCTGTAACATCTGTGTCGGTAGTAGCAACGTTGCCAGCAACGATCGTGTTTTTGACTGTAACTGTACCGCCGTTGTTGTAAATTCCTCCGGCATTAGCAATCAGACTAGCCGGTATGCCAACTGTGGCGGCTGTGGAAGTGTTATAGGCGATCGTATTATTGGTCAGAGTAGCGGTAGCACCTAAGTTGACAAAAATCGCGCCACCAGCAGCTTGACCGGCACCTGCGGCAACATTACCAGCATCGCCACCCGTAACTGTGTTGCTATATAAGGTGCTGTTGGTCATGGTCAAAGTGCCGCCGCCAACAAAAATCGCGCCGCCTAAACCTGCACCGCCGCCACCAGCAGTAGCACCTGCACCGCCAAAAGTGCCCCCTGCGCTTGCACCATTGCCACTACCGCCACCGCCGCCGAAGCCGCCAGTGCCGCCAGCGCCGATAGCACCAGGCGCCGCACCTGTACCAAAAGTACCGCCAGCACCACCGCCGCCACCAAAGGTGCCAGCACCGCCAGCACCGCCATTGCCACCATTACCTTGAGTACCACCACCGCCAGCACCGCCATTGCCACCGGCACCGCCACCACCGCCGCCACTACCGACAACGCTACCAATGCCGCCAGTACCGCCAGTACCGCCAGTACCGCCAGAGAAAGTTGCAATACCTGTACCACCATTACCACCTGTACCACCATTACCGGCAGGACTGCCAGCTCCACCGGCAGTACCCGGTTCGCCATTTTCTCCATTTAGGCCGAAGCTAGGACGACCGTCGCGGCCATTTGCTCCATTTCCACCGGGTGTGCCTCGAAAAACAGTAGCCAAATCCGCGTTACCACCCTTGCCACCGTTCCCCGCCGCACCTGCACCGCCAACGGCAGAGTTATTAGAAAAAGTAACTCTGTCAACTGTGACTGTACCGTTGTTGATAAAAAGTGCGCCACCTAAGCCCGCAGCGCCACCACCACCGGTGGTTCCTGCGTTGCCTACTGCTTTTGCGGAATCAATGGTGAGGTTTGAGATGTTAAAGGTTGTGTTATCAACTACGAAGGCACGGTTGTTATTGCCGCTGATCTTGAAACCACCGCCAACAATAGTGGTGGTGTCGGTAATTCTCGGCAATTGCCCTGCGAGGGTAATATCGGCAGTGAGAGTGATCGTGTCAATGCCACTGTTGATGTTGGCAACATTGATGGCATTTACCAGTCCGTTAAAGTCGCCAGTCCTTTGGTTCAAGTCAGCCAGTACGCCACTGTAAGCTTCCCTCGCCTCAGCCGAAAATGCCAAAGGTGTTTCTATGTGGCCGGTAGTTACTTCGAGTTTCCAGTCTCCCCCCAACGCAGCACTACCGGTCAAGTTATCGGAAGCGGCAATATTTGCCCCGGTGAGCTGGCTCAGCCTTTCCACGAAAGCCACACCTGCTTCTGTGGCGGCGACGTTGCAACCGTAAAGTAGAATTTCCGGTTTAGCTGTAATTGCAGAGTTAGAGTTTGTTTCGGCTGCTGGCAAAGCAAACCATGTTTCTAAATAATTGCGGTAGCTTTCAATGTTGCACAGATTTAGTTCTGTTGCTCCCAGTTGCAAGCTGGCTGCTGCGCCGTGAGACAAAATGTGGACGGCTGCAATGTTTTTCCGCTGTTTAAGTGTTTCGGCGATTTGCTCGATGCCGTCGCGATCGGCTTTCAGAATAACAATTTCTGTATCGGGATTGACCGTTTCTGTTAAACTTTCGCAATCTTTAACTTGTGAATCTGCAAAAACTATCTGGTGTTTCCGTTCTTTATAGAGTTCCACGTTCAAATTCTCCTGGTACACGCACACATCAAATTCATATCACAAACCAACCGCAGCAGCGATCGAGCTTTTTCCAGCGCGGATGAGAGTCGTTGGCGAAGCTTGCAGAAGAGGATCGCCCCTAACTGTCACCTAACCTAACTTTCACCTAAATTGAATATTGACAAAAACGTTTTTATATGCACCCCTAGCCTAACTGAGTTAGTTTGATTGTTTAGAAGTTTTAAAGGGGATATTGTTCCGGCTGTTACAACAATGTTGGAGAAGACTTGGGCGCTGTGTATTGATATGCCAGAGATGGATTAAATACCCGATATTATAAAAATTGTCAAGCGAATAATGAACCGATGGCGATCGATATTTGTTAATCAAGAGTCATCAGTCACGGTTATTAGCTGTAAGCTGGTGTTATTTGGTAGTTGTTAGCTGCTGAATTATCGGTATGTGCGATCGAACAACCGCAATCCAATTTGTGTGGAGGCAGGAATGCAAGGGGAGCATCTCAGTTTGGCATGTACAGTGCGAGCGTCCCCGCTCGCGTATTGTACAATACGCGAGCGTGGACGCTCGCACTACAATAAAAAAAATGCTTTTTACAAAACTGAGATGCTCCCAATGCAAGTCCTCAGAAAACTCAGAGGACTTGCATTCCTGACTCCCAAAGTTAGAACAGTTATTTTAGAGGAATAGATAGGACTGATGAATACTGACTCATGACTAATATTTCTGGAGACTATTATACTCAATAGATCGGGAAGAGGAAAGAAAATTTGGCGTGACCGTCCAGAATATTAACTCCTCTTCCATTTGGGCATCCAATACTCACTAATTACCAAGTTTCTTCATCGGGATTATTGGAATTGCTCCAGATTTCCACATCTAAATCATTGAGATACATCAGAGCCGTTTCAATCTGTTTACTTGTACCGTTCAGTTCCAAGTCAAACCAACCGTCATCTAAAGTTTTAACACCCAACAAAGCGGCATTAAAATTCACAGTCAAACCGTATTCAGAAATCAGGTTAGAAATCACAGGTTCCTGATGGTATTCTTTAGGAACACGAATGCGAATGCGGGTTTGAGTTGGTCTGCTGTCACCACTATCAGAGTGGGGAATATCTGATTCTTGGGTTCTGTGAAAATTGTCGATCGCCTCAAATTCAGATTCGCTAGTGTTGTGAGCTAACATTTGGGACTCCTAATTTTTGTTTCAGTTTACACTTTGCACCAATATCTTGTAGGGTGGGTCGCTGTGAGATTTTCCAGCTTCCAAGTAGATGGTCGATAGCGCCGCACCATACTAATGACTGGTTTGAGGGATGAGCTTCACAGCGCGCGCCCTAAAGCCCTAATGACTAATGACTAATGACTAATGACTAATGACTAATGACTAATGACTAATGACTAATGACTAATGACTAATGACTATTCTTCAACTTCTTTTATCCTAGTTTTTCGTTCTAAAATCTCCTTAAGCACGAGAGTAACAACTGCTAAAAGACCTAGAACTACCGCCGCCGAAAATGCGGCTTGCGTCGCGTACTGCTTGTAAGCATCCTCTACAAACAAAGGCAAAGTTTGCGTTTTTTTAGCAATATTTCCCGACACCACAGAGACGGCTCCAAATTCTCCCATTGCTCTAGCATTGGTCAAAATTACTCCGTAAAGCAATCCCCAGCGAATACTCGGAAGCGTGACATTCCAGAAAATTTGCCAGTCATTTGCTCCCAAAGTTTTCGCAGCCTCTTCTTGATCGGTTCCCACTTCTTCCAAAACAGGAATTACTTCGCGGGCCACAAAAGGCAAGGTAACAAAAGCAGTAGCCAGCACCATTCCAGGGAAGGCAAAAATAACCCTAATATTTGCCGCCTCCAGCCACGGCCCGAACCATCCCAGCCGACCGTAAAGCAGTACAATCATTAAACCTGCAACTACGGGAGAGATGGCAAAAGGCACGTCTAAAAGGCTGATTAATAGCGTGCGCCCCCGAAATTTGTTGCGACCAATTACCCAGGCAGCACACAAACCGAATACTGTATTTATAGGCACAACTATCAGAGAAATTATCAGGGTTAGTTGCGCTGCGTGCAGAAAATCTGGCGAGGTTAAGTTAGAAAGAAATGGCTCAAATCCCTTTCTGAAAGCTTGATAAAAAACGTTGAGCGTGGGGATAAATAAGACAAGAGCGAGATAGCCGATCGCAATTCCGATTAAAGTTGGTTTTACCCAAGCTTTTTCCTGACTCCGACTAGAACCTGCGGGCGGAAATTTGTAACCCGCGGGTGAATTGATATTAGCCGTCATAGCGTCTTCTCCATGCTTGTAAGAGATTAATTGCGAACAGCATTGCCAGGGAAATACCTAACATGACAGTGCCGATAACTGTTGCTCCTGCATAGTCGTACTGTTCTAACCTTTGGAAAATTAAAACCGGAGCGATTAAATCTTTGAACGGTATGTTAGAAGCTACAATTACAGTAGAGCCGTACTCGCCAACCGCTCGCGAAAATCCGAGTGCTACTCCGGTTAAAATAGACGGAAATAGCGGTGGCAAAACTACCCGCCAGAAGGTTTCAAATTGAGAAGCACCTAAGCACCAAGCTGCTTCTTCGATTTCTTTTTCCATCTCGTTTAAAACTGGCTGTACGGTTCTAACTATAAATGGCAAGGAAATAAATATCATCGCTATACCTACGCCCAAGCGAGTAAAGGATATCTTGATTCCCAAAGGTGCAAAAAGCGAACCAATCCAGCCGTTATCGCTGTAAACTGTGGCGAGGGTTAAACCGGCGACGGAGGTAGGTAGTGCAAAAGGCAAATCGACGACTGCATCTACAATCCGTTTTAATGGAAAGTCGTAGCGGACTAATACCCAGGCAATTAATGTGCCGAATACTCCGTTAATTAATGCCGCAATTAATGCCGTAAAGAAGGTGACATCGTAGGCGGAAAGGGCGATCGGACTGGTGGCAATTTTCCAAAATTCGGCGGGATTTGCTGTGCTGGCTTTCAGCAGCAATGCTGCAACTGGGAGCAATAGCATTAAGCTGAGATAGCCTAGGGTGATTCCCCAAGGTAATGTTATTTTGCCGATCGCCCTTTTGATATTTTCGATCGGAGATTGACGGTTACTGATTGCAGATGATCCAGCCATAAGTCAATAGTTTTGAGTTGGAAAGAATAATTGCTGTAGGGGCGGGTTTTACCAAAAATAATTGACTAAAACCAATCAACTCGTAAACCCGCTCCGGCCACTACTGTCTAATTGAACCTTGAATTTTGTCAAAAACAGCTCCGTCATCGAAGAATTTCTGCTGAATGTCTCCCCAACCTCCTAAGTCTTGAGCTGTAAATAGGGTTTTGATGGGGGGATATTTTTGGGCAAATTCCGGTTCCGCCGCTACTGTCGCATCTACTGGGCGGAAGCCTGCTTTGGCAAATTCTCGCTGAGCTTCTGGGGTGTACAGAAACTTGACAAATGCTTCGGCGACTTCGCGAGTACCGTGTTTATCAACGTTTTTATCGACAATGGCAATGGGATTGTCGATCGACACATTCACGTCTGGAATAGTATAAGTCGGTTTTTCGCCTTTCTCGCCCGCCAGGATAATCTCGTTTTCGTAATTAATTAAGGCGTCGCCTTGGCCTTGTTTGAAAAATACATCGGTGGCTTCGCGGGCATCTTTAGTCAGGATGGGGACGTTTTTGTAGACTTTAGTAGTCAAGTCTAATGCTTTGGTTTCGTCTCCTCCGGTTTTAACAACCGAGCCCCAAAGTGCGAGGAAATTCCAGCGGGCAACGCCTGATGTTTTAGGATCGGCAGTAATCACTTTTACTCCGTCTTTGCTTAAATCTTCCCAGGTTTTGATGCCTTTGGGATTGCCTTCGCGGGTGACTATTGCTCCTACGGATTTGCTGACTATACCTTCGTTGGGGGCTTCTTTTTCCCACCCGGGCTCAATGAGTCCGGCTTTTTCGATTTTTGCAGTGTCGAGGGCGAGGGCTAGGTGTACGATGTCTGCTTCTAAACCGTCAATTACGGCGCGAGTTTGGGAACCGGAACCGCCGTAGCTTGGGTAGAAGGTGACGGTTTGGCCTTTTTCTTTTTGCCATTGTTCTACGAATTTGGGAAGTATGGCTTCGTGGGCGGCTTTGGTGACGGCGAAGGATACTAGGGTTAATTCTACGTTGCCTTTGTTAGCTGCTGGGGTAGCACCGCCTGGAGTGGCTGCAGGGTTGTTGGTGGTTCCCTGGCCGCAGGATGCAACGGCCAGACTTAAAGTTATTCCCACTAAAAATAGCGACACAAATCTTTTCAGCGCCGTCAATGATTGATTTGTGCTGGCTGGTGGCTGTTGTGGCCAGTGAAGGTGTTGAGTTAGGCGTTGCCACGGGATCATTATATTTGTTCCTCTAGATAAAGTACGGTTCTTAGGTCGGAATACCGTAATTATGGTTGTGAAGTACGATTATAGACAAGAGCGAGTCAAAAGGCAACAAAAAAAACAAATTGGCGGAACTCAGGGTCGATCGCATATCCTGAAGTCTTTTCCGTCGGTGTTTTCGAGTCAGATTCGGGGTAAAATGTAAAGTGTATAAATAAATATTATTATTAAGTTAAGGTGCTAAGCTGGCGCGGCTGCACGATTCGCCTGCATGATTCGCCTTACATATAGCATCGGCCGATCGCCCAAATCTAATAGCCCTGCCAAGAGTCCCCGCCCCAGGGGGATATGTCTGACTCGCGCGATCGCCCTTAAGTAAGAAAAAGTTTTAACTGGTATGCCCTTACCCCGCCCCGTCTCAGACACCCTAATTGAACTGTTGAAGCCTGTAGCCTCGGAATTGGGAGAAAGATTGGGAGCCAGCGCTGTCAACGAACGCTATGCAGAAATTGAGCCCTCTGGTTCTTCAGCTTTGAACCAGCAAATCAAAAAAGACCCCCGCTGGATTAAAGCACAAGTGAGATATTTGCAGCGGCAGCAGGCCAGAGAACAAGAATTAATCGCGATCGCCAGCGCAGAAGAAAGGGTAAAGGAAGAACGGGCTAATCGAATTAAGGCACAAGAAGTAAGAGATAAGCGGGCAATTAGCCGACTTTGCCGCGACTTAATGCGGGAGTTTCAATCAGAAGCAATTCGAGTTAAGCTGAGCGAAATTCAAACTCTTTGGGACAAGGACAACTGGTTTTCTAATTTGAGCAGGCAGGAAACTGAACAGATTTTGCAGCAACAGCAGCACCGATTGCTGCTGTTAGTTGCTCCCGCCAAAATTAGCCAAGATTGCCCGGATTCGTTTCGCCACAATCTGAATATCGAGCTGCCGGCTAAGTTAAGAGCTTTTTTGAACCAGCACTACCCCCCGCATGGAGATTTGTGCCCGGTTCAGTTTTACGGAGACTATTTCAAAAAATCCATTTCTGATATAGATGTGGAGCGGTTGCAGACTGTGTTGTCTCCCGTACCGACAGCTATACTGTACAGCGATATCAGCGATTATGAAGTTAATTTTCATGTTGGTTTTTGGGGAGTCATCAATCAGAGCGTTTCTCTAGTGGCGATGCAGCCTTGGAATTGGGAAGAGGTTTATCACCAGTTGGAGGCGGAGGGAAAAGATAGAAAGCTGAGCCTGCGGATTATTCGGCAAATAATTGTGACTATTCACAAGTTATTGGCGGCTTTTTTAGCTGATTTGTATTATTTAAATATCGATTTTACTCACGAACCTCAGCTATTTAATTTAGAGGCGGAATTTGCTCAGGAATGGTTTTCTAAAGATTGGGCCAAACCGTATATTGAAACTCTTAAAGAAATTCAGGAGCAGCAGCGAATAGTCTATAAGGGAGAGATGCGGCGGCTGGCGCTGCGAGAGGCGAAAGCTAGGGCGGAACGCCAGCGTTTGGAGGAGGCTGAACTCAAACGCAGACAGGAAGCTGAGGCGGCAGCTAAGCGGGTGAAGGAATTAGCTCACAAATTAAAACATCAGAAATGGCGGTGTGTATATACGCTGCCGGGACATTCATCGTTTGTGAATTCTCTGGCGATTAGCCCTGACGGCAAAATTTTGGCTAGCGGTAGTTGGGATAAAACTATTAAGATTTGGGATGTAGAAACCACGGAATTAATTGGCACTCTGACGGGACATTCCGATCGCGTAAATTCGGTTGCGATTAGCTATGACGGAAAAATGTTGGTCAGCGGCAGTTCGGACGAAACCATTAAGTTTTGGAATTTGCACAACGGCGATTTGCTGTGTACTTTTCCCGGACATTCTATGGAGGTGAATTCGGTGGCGATTAACCCGAAGGGCCTGGTAATTGCTAGCTGCGGCGGGGCTGATAATACGATTAAGCTGTGGAATTTGCGGAGTGGTGAGTTGCTGCGGACTTTGAGGGGTCATTCTGACAATGTGAATGCGGTGGTTTTTAGCCCGGACGGTAAAATATTGGCGAGTGGTAGTTCGGATGCGACGAGTAAGGTTTGGGATGTGGAAAGTGGCAAGTTGCTGCGGACTCTTTCGGGGTTGAATGTTGGGGTGAATTCTGTGGCGATCGCGCCCGACGGTCAGATTCTTGCTAGCGTCAGCAATGATTATACGATTAAGCTGCGGAATTTGCATACGGGCAGTTTGTTGCGGATTTTAAATACTAATTCTGGGAGGGGAAAGGGTGTAACGAATTTAGGAACGAATGAGGCGGTGCATATTTTGCAGAATTATGTGAGTCGGGGCGAGTCGGTTGCTATCAGTCGGGACGGTTTGACTTTGGCTAGCGGGTGCGATGATAATACGATTAATATTTGGAAATTGCAGACGGGGGAGTTGTTGACCAGTCTTAAGGGACATTCGGGTACGGTGTACTCGGTGGCGATCGCACCTTCGGGCAATTTGCTCGCCAGCGGCAGTGCGGATCAGACGATTAAGATTTGGCGCTGCGATTAGTTAGGATCGCGAATTAAATAACTTACAATTTTAATTGTTATTGTGGGATGGGCGTCCCGCCCGTCCTTTTTGGACGGGCGGGACGCCCATCCCACAATCTTGTGGAAGTTATTTAATTCTCATTCCTTAATTGGCAGTGGGGTGTGGGCTGACTATTCCGGTTTTACCCTTACGGGTAGGGGTTTTGGGCGAATTTGAAAAAAAAGTTGGCTGGGGGGGTTGCGCTGATGACTATAAGTTTGCTATATTAATTTTCACTGCTGGTGTAACTCAGTTGGTAGAGTAGCTGATTTGTAATCAGCCTGTCGCAGGTTCAAATCCTGTCACCAGCTTTACTCTAAATGCTCTAAATGTTTGTATCTTAAATCCCCGACTTCTCCAAGAAGTCGGGGATTTTGGTATTCTGTTTTTTAAGAAATCAGGAGACTGCACGTGCTGTTTCCCTACAATATTACAATATTATTTTGGGGTAGGGACACCGCACCGTGTCCAAGGCGTGTCAACCTAAGCTGTCAGCCCGCCCAGCCCGTTAGTCAGCCCGCGAGTCCGCCAGGGAATGAATTCCCTGTCTAATAGCGAAAGTCCTCCTAAGAAACTCAATCTAACTGCGGAGTTTTAGCAACTAGCTCAAACCCAAAA
>NZ_JAUBOV010000115.1:0-16797 GCF_036700405.1 Microcoleus sp. T3_D1 | reverse complement strand
CATCCATCCCGTTAGTCTCCTTGTTGTCTCCCATCTCCCAGTTTCCCGTGGCGATGTAAACAGGGATATTAAATTTCAGGAGTTGGCGACCTAATTTCCGTTGTGCTGAATTAATGAAAGGATTGACGGCAGCATCGGCATCGAAAGCAAGAATGAACCCAAACCCATCACGGGCGTATTTTTCAAGAATCGGGATTAAGTAGCGCTTGCCTTGCACGTCGTGACTTTTCCCGGTCAAGCCATTTTCGACTCCAGTTAATCCGATCGTCGGTAAATCATTGCTGCAACCGGCGATCGCTTTGAAGAAGCCCTCGGTAATTATTAGGCAGGGATGTCCGTTAACCTGGTAGCAACTTTTTTCTAAATTAGCCTTATCGTAGTAATCCGGCTGGTACGGGCTGGTCGGGAGTAGACCATCGCAGCCGTGGTCGGTTAGTGGCGTCCGATATTTTGGAGCTTTCTTATCTCCCTCTTTTTTCCACGGGCGATCAGGTCGGAATTGCATCTGGGTTGTTTGCCCGGACATCAGGATGCCTCCAGATTTTGCCTCATATCCTAAATAGAAGGTTGCCTCTTCCTTTGTTACCGTCCGACAGCCCTTTCGCGCCCAATCATTCAGAAGTCCCCGCGCTTGGATATCGGATTGATGCTTGGTGCTGAGGAAAAATGTTGGTGAGTAAGTTTGAGTAAGTTTAGAGGACTCGAAAGAAGTCTGTGGAGTTTCAGAAAAGTTTTGTTCAGAAGATTCGGGTTGCGATGACGTGATGTCCATTACACGCCACCCCCGATCGCTTCAAAGGTTCCAGCAGAGAATCCCCGGTTTACTTGCGCGGATATCGTGGATTGTGGATTTATCCCTGCAAAGCTAGCTTCCAACAAACCACGGTTATGTTGCGTATTTAGAGGGGATTGTGGTAGAATTGTGTACATAGCGGGTGAGTCTCCGTAAGTTGACCCGCTACACCTATATTTAAGAGAGGCCGCAAACTGTCTGCCCGCAAGTTGTCCGCACAAGGTTGACAGGGTACGGTATATTGATATTACTAATTAAATTAATTGTTTGCTGTGCCTCTCTCAAAGGTGCAGCGATTTTTTTTGTCTTGAAACGATCGGAAATAATGCCTACCAGTAAGGTGTAAGCCCTACACGGCAATAGGTTCGGCATCTTGGAGATGCTTATCTATAGCCTTTATGTAGGTTTTGAGCGCTTGCTTTGTAAAGCTCGAATCGGAAGTTTCTAATTGCGATGCTTTACTCTTAATCAATAGATATTCTGCTTCAGTTAAGTAAACCGTTACGGAATGCTTCCATCTGCGAGCCATTTTTCCTTCCTCGTTTTAAGAGTTACTGTCAATGATACTGTATCAATCAATTTCGAGCAAATTTTACCTCCAATTTAGCCAAATTGGCTCAACTAAGCTAATTTGGCTGAAATCCATACAGCGTCGATCGGTGAGCTTTCCTAAAAAATTAGCTACCAGAGTAGATATGCTGAATACATACATCAGCCGATCGCCTATTGAATTTTTGGAGCATAGGGTGTATTTTGCGGTTTTGCAAAAAATAAATGCACAAAAGATGGTTCGGAGTTAAAGCGATAATACTCAGTCGGAGAGGGAGATTATGGTAAATACCACAATACATATAGTGTGTGTTTTGCCCCCAATAAAACCGTAAACGAACTATTAATAGGTAGCCGATCGCCCACAACTCCCCACAGTCGCCGATCGCCCGCCACAACTCCCACAACTCCCCGCACCGCCGATCGGCACAGTCGCCACAGTCCCCAAGTCGCCACGGGCGATCGCAAACTTAGATCAGTTTTTGCCCCTTCCCCCCTTTGCCTTCGCTGTTGCCTTCGCCGCTGCGGTTGGTTTGGCTGCGGGTTCCGGTTCGGGTGTTTTGTCGCGGGGTGGCAGAGAAAAACCGTACTCTTCAACATATCCCTTTACAAATTTCACTACAACCTCGCTCATATTCGCCCCTTGCCTAGCACAGACGGCTTTGAATTCATTCTTAAGGTCTTCGGGCATGAATATCCGCAGGGAAATAATCTTGTCTTCAGATTCCATATTGTCAGTAAATACATAAGTTGCATTACTGCCATCATCGCACCTTACGAAAGAGTAAGCGACTGTATAAACTAGCAATAGTTGCATACCTGCTTAGCTATGTTATACTAGCACTCATAGACGCAATAGAGCCAGTTTTGAGCGTAAAACGGTTACACGTACATCCCCGCGCGGTTGTTCTGAAACTGGCTCTAAAAGCGCCTAAAACCCATACGCCACAAGGCAAAACCGAACCATGCAAACCGAATATAGACCTACCACGTTTGGCTCTATGCAGCCACACCGCGCCACTGTGCGTCCCGTGCTGGCTGTTGACCCTGGTAACAGATTTACAAAGTGGATCGACGGGCAAAATGTGCGATCGATACCTTCTTACGTCAAACCTCTTGAGGACTGGGAGGAAGGCGGCGCCGACGGTCAAAGCTACGAAATTGCCCTCGATGGCAAGCGCTATCTTGTGGGCCGGTTGGCACAGTTGATGGGTGGCGCTCCGGCTTTCGAGTCGGGCAAAGCTGACTTGGCTCACCTGCTGATTCTCCCCGCGCTTGCCAGCGACAGTCCCCAGCGGATCGAAAAGTTGGTCATTCCTACCCCAGACAGTCGCAATCAGCAGACGATCGCCAAGTTGAAACAGTTAGAAACGACGATCGAATTTTCAGTAAACGGGCATGACTGTTTAACCACAGTTCGATCGGTGGCGGCGGTTGACGAATGCCGAGGTGCTTACGACTTGGCACTGGGTCGGCAGATGTGGCGGTATCCTAATAACCCCAACGGTGTCCTAGACATCGGCGGCGGTACAGCCATTGCCCGACTGTTTGCACCCGGTGGCGCTTTGCTCCGGGATGCCGATATCGTCTTACCGGGCACGTCGCACCTTGCCCAAAGGTTAGCAGCGGCCATCCTTCCGAAAGTTGGGAACACAGCCGACGCCGGAATGTTGATGGATGCGATCGCCTCCGGCAACCTCTGTTATGGCTCAACTGATATCGACTTCAGCCGCGAGTTCGTATCCGTTCGGGATTCTTGGGCAGCAGACATTCGATCGAAACTCAAATCAAATTGGGCAAAGTATCTGCCTGCACTCGGAGAACTGCTAATCATCGGCGGCTCTGCCAACCTGCTAGAGCCGATGTGTGCAGCTTCCAAGGGCCGCTTTAAGGTTGCCCCAAAACCTCAATTTTTCAACCTTTATGGATTAGCAAAGGAGGCTAACTAAAATGGCACAAGTCCGGGCTGTAATGCCCAGCAAATTTGTACCTCTGGCTGATGAACTGGTTGCTGCTACTGGTGTTGGGGATTATTCAACATTAATAGGCATCTTGCTTTCTCGGTATGGCAATCATCTACTCAATACCTGGCAAATCAACAATTGCCCGCAGGCCGCAACAGTACAGCAGCCGATCGCCCAACAGTCGATCGCAACACCCGAAACCTTTACCCCAATGGAGTTTTAATCATGATTACCGATGAAGATTTAGTCCCGATCGACCTTTCCGATTTCTGGGAAGAGGAAGAAGACACCGACGCCGAAACACTAGAACCCGCCGCCAGTTCTCGCGGTGTTGACCCAGATTATATCCAGCGCCATATCGATCGCATCCCGCACTACGGGGACGACTCGCGGTATCGGCTGGCCTCTCATCTGGATATGTTTGAGCACTTGAGTCCTGATGGAACCCTGACACCGGAACAGCGGCAAGCTGTAGATAACTTCGCGATCATGTATCAAGCTCTACCAGAGGAAGAATCCGAAGGATGCGAGATGGATTTTCCTGAGTGCCAGTATGTAGCGGTCGGTTTGGACTTGGGAAGTGCGATCGAGCTTGGGGATAGCTGGCGGCGTGGTGAATTCTTGCCAGATGTCGGTCATCCCGAAGCCGACAAATTAACTAACAGACTCAACCAAATGACAAACCAGCCGATCGCCCTTGACAAGTAAATCGGCTGGCCGTGTAAATCTTCCCCTGGCACGAGCTGGGGGATTTCATTCAGTACACCGTACTAGCAGGATTTTATCATGATGCAAAAATTCCGAGTAGCCGCCACAGCCGGCGCTGCTGTCGTTAAACGCGAATTTGGCTATCACTCCGGGCCCCTTACGCCGGAGATCGTACACGAGGCCGCCAGAGAAGCCAAAATCTTAGACCTTCAGAAACAGCTACGAACTGCCTACAATCGGCATGATGCCAAAATTCGCGCTAACAAAGTAGAAATCGAGCGCTTGACTCTTGAGGCGATCGAAGGCGGCCTAACTGACAAGGCAGAGATTGACAAGTACGTGGTCAAGGCGATCGTGGCGGGTGCAAAACATGATCAGCATATTGTCAATCTAGAGCAAAAATTACAACACGAATTAGGGCTTGTAAAGGTGCAAGGAGCCAGCACCCAAACCCTGCAAAATATGGATTTTCGCCAGCGGTTGCTATTAATCAAGGCGAACCATCAAGCCAAAGGGCAAATCCAGACTAACGGTTTCCAGCAATCCTTAAAAGCGATCCAAGCAAGTCCGCAACAGGCGATCGAGATGCAGGCAATGCGGGCAAATTTTAACGCCTACATAAACGCCAAGGACTTCGATCCTATACCCGCAGTGTCCGGCAGTTCTAGCGGTGGCAACAGTCCGATCGCCAGCAACAACGGCAAAGGCTTTTTAGGTGGTCTTTTCGACTTTTTCTCTGGCAAGAAATAGCACACACTAGCGGCGGGTCACACGGCCCGCCTTTTTCTTATGTACTCGCAAGAATTTGATGCTTCAGAATTCGACTATTTGACATCGACAACTCCCCAACAGTTTGACCAACAAAACCAAACTAAAGCACCCGAAGTGACTAACATTGAGCGGTTTTGGAATTTGACCGGGAACTGGGGAGAATTCGGCAGTTACTTCGGCGCGGGACTGTCTGCGTCCCTTATCGTTCGGGCGGTTCCGGTTCTCATCCCGGCTGCTGTGATTCTGATTCCGGCTGCTGGTTTAGGCTTGTTAGTCCACACATTGACCGCCGATGGTTCTGCTAAACTGCGAAGCCAATTAATATTAATCGCCGTCGCGACTGCCTTGATTGCGGGAAACTGGGACGCATGGCAAGCGTGGATAATTGCCAATAGTCAGTTGTTAATTTTTGGTTTTGTCGTAACAGTCGTTACCCTCGGTTTTGTCGGTACACAAATATGGAGCAAGTTAAATGTTAGCAAATAAGAATCAGCCGATTGTTGCAGGGCTTTTAAGCCTCAGTGTCGCTGGCATTGTCGGTGCTACAGCGTTACCATTCAATGACCGAATCGAGTACAGAATCGGCAACAGGATTGAATCTCAGCCAGCTTGGTTAGTGCCTGCTAAAGCTGAATTTAGAAGCATCGAGCGCGGGTACGGTGGCATCAAGATTCTCCTTTCTCTACTGGCTACTGGTGGCATGGTGACAGTGATGCTGATTGCTCGGAAGGAAGGCGAACTAGAGCCAGCTCGACAACGAATTAAGAAGTATCAGCAGAAAGCTTATGAATTCGGTTTCGCTGCTGAATCTGCCTATCAAATGTCTACTTTGGCTAATCGGTATAAGAAGCTTGCGGACGCGGACGAGGTAGCCTTTGAGGGTGAGATTGAAGCTGCTTATATGGAATCTTTGGGGATTGACCCGAACAGCCAGCAAGCCCTACTCACTGGAACAGCGACGCTTGAATCAATCAGCAACCCAGGCGACAAAGTTGAATCAGCAAACTCGCCGGCCATTAAAGCTGATCAGAGTGTTGGGCCCGACAACCTTGTCATCGCCCGCCAAACAGCCAGCAAAATTCTAAACTCGCTCGCAGGCATAAACACGTCAATCTTTCTCGCAGCACCTACCCGCTGCGGCAAAACACACACTCTGCATAAGTGGCTAGGCGACCTGACAACACGATTTCCGCAGGCTGATATTTACGTCATTGGGCAAAAGTATGAAGATTTCCCCGGTGTTGCTAACAATCGTTTAACAGTGTTTGACCCCCTCCAGATTGAACAATCAATGCAGTTTCTTGATGAAGTTTACGAGAAGCTACAACAGAGGAAATCTAAACCAGCGACAGAGGAAACTTACCGCAACCGACCTATCAAACTAATACTTGAGGATTGGTTCGCGACGCATCAGTGCCTATCTCAGAAAAGGAATTCTGCTATCTGGGAAACCATCGCGACAAAGCTAGGAACAATTGCCACTGTTGGGGGGCAATACAACGTCGGGTATTTCATTTGTACTCAATCTTTTAACATCGCGTCTAGTGGGGTTGCAGACTCAAATATCCGGCTTAACCTAGCTTTATTAGCTCAAGGTTTGGTGAGAACTACAAGCAATGATGAAGAGCAAGGTTCCTATGGCGTAATCGAGCAAATGCTGAACAATTCAAACGTGATTGCTAGCAAGGCTCACAGAGATTTATTGTCGGCAGATTTGAGCTTGCTAATCCCTGATTCAATGAATGAGCAAACACCAATCATTCTATCTACCATCGGCAATCCTGTACTGGGGTTAATGCCCAAAATTGACGTGCATAAGTCCGCAGTTGCCGACGTTTCCGACGCTCAAATTGACACTCCTGACAACCCATCCCGGACGGATGACACCCTGCCAGAGCAAGCCAGCGGAAACCTCCCAAACGCCTACGGGAAGGGAGCGGAAGGCGTGGAAGGCGTGGAAGGGCTGGACACTTCGGAAACCCTAAACCAGAGCTTAAATGGCTTTTTAGCTGAGGTGCTGAACGAAAGCCTTCCGCCCATATTTGCTGATGATTTCCCACTGAAAAAACACGAACGGCGGGTGCAATTAGCTAAGCTGGTAATTGCGAAAAACTTGGGCAAACAGAAAACAATCTGGCTACTCTGGGGTGTGAGGGATGGAGGCAGAAATAATCAGCGATATGTAGATGCTAGAGCCATGCTTGAGAAGCTAATGGGAGGTGATAACAATGCCAACAACTAGCTCACAAATCCAAGCATTACTGCCTGAAGGATTCTCACCAGAGGCACAGGAAACAATCATAGCAATGGTACTCGAAAGCTACACAGAAAGCAGTGATTTAAAGAAGCAAGTAGAGGATGCCATTGAGCTATTTGAGGCTGAATATCCGGCGCTTGCTGTATGCCCTAAGTGCGAAGGATGCGGATGCAATTACTGTGATTTTGATGGGGTATACAACCCAGACGACAAAGAACCGGACGGTACAAATTAATGCCCAACA
Source organism: Microcoleus sp. T3_D1 (assembly GCF_036700405.1). Classification (NCBI taxonomy): domain Bacteria; kingdom Bacillati; phylum Cyanobacteriota; class Cyanophyceae; order Oscillatoriales; family Microcoleaceae; genus Microcoleus; species Microcoleus sp. T3_D1. The sequence continues at coordinate 9,511 of NZ_JAUBOV010000115.1, read as the reverse complement.
CATATCTAATCTCAGTACACCCCCGCTGGGCCTCTACCTTCTTCCTCAGCCAGAATCCCAAGTCGATCGAACTGCGAAAAGGCAGCTTTGGAGCATCCCTAAAACCGGGTGATAATATTGCAATTTACGCCACGCTACCGACTGCTGAAGTATTGGGAGTTGTCCGGGTCTTGAGGCGTGAAATACTGCCTATCGATCGACTATGGCAGGCATCGGAGCAAGGCAAACTGGCACGGGTATCAGAGGCACAATTCAAGGCTTATTATGCCCAACAGGAAACAGGAATTGGCGTTTGGATACAATCAGCCGAACTGCTACCTAAGCCGATCGCCCTTCCCAAACTTCGACAGAACTGGGGCCCTCGCTGGCAACCGCCCCAACAATTGCAGCAATTAACCGACGATCGGATGGCAGCACTGAACATCGCACACTGAACATCACCAACAAAACCGAGCGCTACGGTGTTAGAGGCAATTTAACAACGTAGCGCCAGCCAATTAATCACCCCAGGAAAACACAATGCTGCAAAATTCTCAACTCCGCAAAGATATCGCCGCTCTTTATGAGATGAAGAAAAGATTAACCAAAACAGCCGAGCCAGACGGCGACACTGCTACCGAATTCGAGCTAGAAGCGCTGAAGGCCGAGGCCGCAATTGACAAGGCTATTAAAGCTTTGGAGGCCTTGGATGATCTGATTTACGATCCCGCGCGGTAAACCCGATCGCCTGCAAACCTAGAAGCCGCTATACTGCAATCATTGGGGCAAAAGATTAAAGCCAATTGCCAATTACCAATTACGAATTACCCATCGTGTAAAAAAGCTCCCCTGACATTTTCGGTCGGGGAGCTTTTTTGTTTGGGTGCGATCGCCCGCTGCTAATCTTCCTTAGATTCCAGAAATTCCCTCAGCTTGGGCATTATCCGCTTGGGCCACTTGGTGTCTAGGGGTAGCTCTTGCTTGAGAAAATTTATGATCTGCGGTATTTGCTCGGATAGGTCGATCGGTGGCTGTTCCGTCGCGGGCGGGGCTTTCTCTCGCAGTTCTGCCAGCTCTGCCAGCGCTCGATCGAGTTCGGCTTGGAGTTGCTGGCGATCGGCTTCTGATGCCGCCTTCAATTCCGCTTTCCATTCAGAATGCAAGCCTATTAGCGCCGCACGATTTGCCTCCTCAATTTCGAGCAATCCCTGAGCTTCATTCCTTTGCCGGAGAGCCTCGGCCAGTAGCCTATTGGATTCCTCTAATTGATATTTCTTCAATTCCAATTCCTGCCTGAGCGATTCGTCATCAGTGCGATCGGCGCTCAGGCACTCAATTTTCCCAGCCGTTCCTCCATTGCCGCCACTTGCTCAGCCAATTGTTGCACGAGCGCGAGCGTGTTGTCTGGTATGTCACTGGGTATGGTGCTAACTGTGTTACCCGGTGTGGTGCTAGGTGTGCTGCTTTCTACCCCGAAAAACTGTGCCAGCGCCTTGTTTACCGCCGCCGAATACATCAGTCCCTTCTTAGATTCCAGCCCGTTCGCGGTGCAAAACTCTACCAGAGCATCCTCTACAGATTTATCGAGATATACGGCGATGTGCTTTTTATCGGTTGCCATGCGTGCTACTCCCTCAGTCGGTACAATATCACAATAACATACCTAGCACCCTGGTAACACACTATAAGTTTTAATGTGTTTCCTGGTAACACACCATAAGTTTTTTGTATGTTACTGGTATTGTATTTAGTACAATACCTTGCTATAGTGGTAACATACCAAGCGAAGGGCAACCGACACAGCCCGCGCTACACACCACACCGAACCTAAAAAAATGAATATAGAACACAGCCTCATCTCTACCGCGCTGCTAGCTCTACAACAGCAAGGCGAACTCAAGTACACCGGGAAGCTCGGCGACATTATCCCCCACAGCGGCTTCTATAAATCGGTGCTTTACATCGACAGCGACCGCCTCGGAAAATTCAACATCTTAATCTACATGACATCGAAATCGCCTACCGGGTTTGGCGTCCGCGTCACTGCCATTGCCGAAGTCCCCGAATTGTTGTTAGCCGATCGCCATTTGGAATCTTTCGAGGACTTTGAGGAAGAAATTGATCGGGATTACTCGATCGCAGCAACCAAAGCCAGCCGCCGACGCCAACTAGGCAAATAACCAACCGGGAGGGGTAACACCCTCCACCCCCCGCTTCACCTATTCACTCACTACACACCACAGGAAAAATCACCATGCAATTACTTTCCGCCAAATTCAACCAAATCGCTTCAGCCATTGACGCCACTAATGCCCAAATCGCAGCCCTACAAGCCAAACTCAGCGAACTGCAAGAACACCAGCAACAACTACTTTCAGTCGAGCAAGCTTGCCAAAGTGCACTTGCCCAAGTTGGCACAGCACTCTCAATGCTCAACCACGTTGACCCTGCCGAAATCCCTACATTCAAGGCAGCGGTCGAGGCGCAATTTGGAACCGACGCGATCGCATTCTTGGAACCCGCCACACCTGAGCCAGCGGAACCGATCGAGCCTGAACCGACAGCGCCAACAGCACCGGAACCCACCACAATGACCGACACCGATCCAGTGATTGACGTTGACGCCACGACGGAACCCGCGCCAGAGCCAGACATTGAGCAAGCGTTGGCTAATATGCCCCTGCCTACTCTGCGGTCGCTGGCCAAGATGAAGAAGGTTGACGCTCGCGGGACAGCAGCCAACATTACCCGGAGACTCAAGGCGATCGTTACACCGGCTGACCTGCGGGCGATCGGCTAAGTGTTTGAGAGGGCCGTCCCTCTCTAGCTTCAAATCCGAGGTAACACACTACCAGTACCATACTATAAGCAGTATCTCATACCTAGTAACACACCATAAGTTATCTGTATGTTACTGGTATTGTATATGGTATTGTATTTAGCTATGATGGTAACATACCAAAGCAAAACCACCGCCCCTAAGTTTACGAGGCCTAGAGCGGTGGAATTAGCCCCAAACAGGACTCCCATGATTTTACTCGAAACTGCTACAGCCACGACGATCGACACTGCCGCACCCGCATCCTTCACTTGTGCCGAGTGCCCTTTTGCCCGACACATCGACGGGAACCGCTACTGCTGCCAGGTCAGCCAGACTGCCAGCGACGTAAAGCGTGGCCACTGGGAAGCTACTATCTCCTGCTTTGAGGCACTGGCTAAAGCAGAAGCCGAAAAAGTCGCCGAAGTGGAAGAAGCGCCGATCGCCAAAACACCAGCACCCGCAACACCCAAAACCGCAAAACCTTCAACACCGGCACCCGCAACACTTTCAGCCAAGAAATCTACACCAACACCAACCGCGCCCGCAGCCGTCGAGACTGATAATCAGCCACCGGGCCGTGGCGATGGGGGACGGGGACGGCTTGGGCCAGCCAAGAAATTGATGCCGTCGATCGTACCGGTTGCGCGTATCACCTCTGATATCCCCGCAACCAATTTCGATCAGTTCGAGCTCGAAATTGCTGGGGAGTTGAGTTTGGCGATCGGCGGCTTCATCATTCCCCCGGTGCTGGTGCGAGATTCTAGCGGGTACAAGGTTGTCTCCGGTCACTTGCAGTATCACGCCGCAGTTCTGGCACGGCAGTTGAATCCACGGGCGGGCGAGACAATTCCGGCGATCGTACTTGAGGAAGAAAACCAGGCAGCGGCCCTGAACCAACTTAAGCGGCTGAAGTTTGCCGCCTAGCACCCCGCACCCTTGCCCCAGTCAAAAATGGCTGGGGCTTCTTAAAATCCTCCAATCTTAAATAACGGTTCTAATTTCACATTCGGATTCACTATGAAACTCGCCCCCATCCCCCAACTTAATCTCCAAATTGTCGCCAGCAACAGCACCACCGAACAGCTCGTCAACTTATGGGTACACGGCAAAAGTAAAAATACTCAGAAGCTTTACCGCCGGGTGTCGGGGCTGTTGTTGGGGATGATCGGCAAAGCTGCAAACTATCTCACGCTGGCAGACTTGCAAAACTTCGCTGATACACTGGAACTGCGGGGCCTCTCCACCTCATCCCGTCGCACCTACATCGCCGTGGTTAAATCGCTTCTAACGTTTGGGCACAAAACTGGACTGATTCAAGTTAACGCCGGGGCCGCACTGAATACCCCCAAGCCCAAAGATACCCTCAGCCAAAAAATCCTAACTGAAGCTGAAGTGAAGATGCTGATTGCGTCCGAACCGTGCGATCGCAACCGATTGATTTTTAAGGTTTTTTATTATGCAGGTTTGCGCGTCTCGGAACTCTGCGGACTGAACTGGGAAGACCTGACGAGCAATGGTGAAAGCGGGCAATTATTGATCTACGGCAAAGGCGACAAAACCCGCGTCGTGTTGTTGCCTTTGCCGCTGTACCGCGAACTACTGAACAGTCGATCGGACGCTGGCAACCTTGAGCCAATTTTTAAAAGCCGCAAGAAGTCCGACGGCGGCAGGCTAAACCCGATTTCTGTGACGCAGATGGTTAAAGTTGCGGCCGTTCGTGTTGGTTTGTCTGATAAGGCAAGCGCCCACTGGCTGCGGCATTGCCACGCATCCCACGCGCTAAATCGTGGGGCCCCGATTCACCTACTATCCCAAACCCTTGGCCACGCCAGCGTCGCGACAACTAGCAAATACCTCCACGCGAAACCTAACGACAGCAGCGGACTATATCTGATGTAGGGGCAAGCTACCGCCCCGGTTTACCTTGGGGCTTTCTCACAAAACTTTCCAGCCATCTCTTGACAAGGTGGCTGGAAAAGAGCGATCGTAAGTATCAAGGAAGATTTGATATGCGCGGCCAGCGCGGTGCGTCAACACCGAGCTGGCTACGAACTTCCCCAAACCGTTTACACACAACGTTTGGAGCTTAAACATTATGACAATTTCAGGTGATTTCCCACAGGGGCGATCGAAAGAGTTTATATTTTCTCGGCGCGGGGTCTTACAGGGTTTAGCATCGGTCGGTTTGCCGTTTCTTGCTCCGCGGACTCAGCCTCGCTCTCAGACTCGCTCTCTCTATCCCCCCCCAGAATTCAAGATGGGTGACTTGGTAGCGTATGATTGGGAGCCAGACGATGATGATGCTCCAGAGGTTGCCACTGATTTTGGTGAGATTTTGGGAATGCGCTGGGTTCCCGAACCCGATGGACATTGTTTAGCCGCCAACACTTGGGTTTATTTCGTTAAATGGACTCACAGCACTTGCCCCGATATTCTTTCCGAGCCGCTTTATGGTGGCGAGCCGACTTTGGCTTCTGACTTGAGGCTTGTCAATATGGCTGAGCCAGTGCGGTCGCGCCGCCAATAAATGCAATAAATACAGTTAATACAGTTGATACAGTGTTGCGCCGACTGTATTAACTGTATTAACTGTCGATCGGCCTGCCGGACATCCCCGCACGGTCTCAGCCCACGAATCGGTAATTCTGGCGTAGCTCTTGCTCTGTAATCGGCTCTGGCATTATGTTTCGGCGGGTTTCTTTAAGCTGGATATGCCGCATAAATCCGCTGGGTTTTGATAAAATTTCAAATTCTTTGCCCGATTTTTTATTCTGAATTTTCAGGCCCGGTACAATCTCGATATTTTGCTGGGAGTAGATGTCGGCGATCGCGCTATCATACCGATCGCCCACAGCCGCGATGATAAATTCCTGGCCAGCTACGGTGATGAGGTTGGCTTGTAAGTTTTTACCCCGAAAATTTACAAATTCCATATTTTTAGTGCGGATTTTACTTTGATTATACCACAAAAAACGCTAAAAACCATACGCTGTAAAGGTTCCCGCTGTTTCGCTGGGTATTAAAAAATATTAGAAAATATTATTAAATATCATTAATTATCGGATGGCGGTACGGCGGGCGATCGGGGGCAACGAGTAAAGCAAAATCAAGCCCAGTAAAGTTTACTTAAGTAAAAAGCAAATAAAGTTAAATAAAGTTAAATAAAGTCAAGCAGTTGTATACATACTCTACATCGGCAGTATGTATCAGATATGTATCAAATATGTTGTGGGCGATCGAACTCGCCGATCGCCTAAAAGCCACAGTCAAGGGAATCTATCAAGCCTTCGCCGTGTTTTAGTTGCCACAATTCGCCTATCCGATCGCGCACCAGTTCATTCTCCCCAGCAAGCCAAGCCGTGACGGTAGCAGCATCGTATTTAGTCCCCGGCGCTTGCCAGCCAAACATCTGAGCGACCAAACTTTGCAAGGTTTCTGGGTGATACAATTCGGCCCACCACACCAGGGCGATATCTCGCATCTTGGCGGCGTCGGCTGGGGTGATGGTTTCGGCGTCGGTTTCTGCGGGTTCCGGCTGTGCCTCTGAGATGGTATCAGTTGGCTTTACTGGTGTGACGGGAAGCGCGATCGTTTCAGGCTCTGGTTCTGGTGCCTGCGCGGGTGTTGTTTCCGGTGTTGGTGCTGTCTCCGGCGCGGGTTCTGGTGTCGGTTCCGGTGCTGGCGCTGTCAGTTCCGGTTCTGGTGTTGGTTCTGGTGTTGGTGCTGTCTCTGGCGCGGGAAGTGAGATCGGCTCGGTCGGTGCTGTACTAGGTAGGTTCAAAGTGAACTTAGCCTGTGTTGTCGCCGGAAGTACGATCGGCTCAGTTGGTGCGAATCTTTCAGGAAATACCAGCATCTCGCCCATGTCACCGCTGGCCCTCAAATATTCCACTACTAACTGCGTACCCTCGTCATTCCAGCCAATTGCGCGCGCCTCAACCCATTGCCCCCTGCGAATTGCTTGGCCGTCGATCGGGAATGGTGCGGTTTGCGGTTCCGGCTGTGCTGTTGGCGGCAGTGCTAGCAATTCTTTAAAATTCTGCTGCTCGGTTCGGGTGAGGTCATCCCAGATGGCGACGCGATCGACATAGCCACGCTGGTAGCAATCTTTGAGGATGGCGGCTACGTGTTGAGCAACTTCGCGATCATTGCTGGCAAGCGCGACGCGGATAAATTGCAGGCAGTCGGCGTGGGTGGCGGGATCTTGCTGTGCGGGTGATCGAACGGCGATAGCATTATTCATCTTCAACCCCCTCCCCTACTAATTCAATCTGAGAGGCAGAGAGAGAAAGTCGATCGCCACTATAAAGTCGCACCCCATACTTCCCGATATTTCTCTTAGGCTCGATCGACGTGATTTCCCCCAGATGGCCCTGGTATTGGCCGCGCCGCATACTTACCCGCACCCGATCGCCAATCTTGAATTCTGCCGCTGGTGTTGCCTGTGGTGCGGGTTCTGCTGTGGTTTCTGGTGTCGGTGCGGGTTCTGGTGTTGTCTCCGGCGCGGGTTCTGGTGTTGGTGTTGGCTCTGGCGCAGAAATCGCGGGTGTTGTTTCCGGCGCGGGTTCTGCGGGTTCTGGGGTTGGTGCAGGAAGTGTGATCGGCTCCGACTGTTTCCGGCTGGCGTTAGCCAAAATTCTGCAAGCTTCGTTCTCTTCAGGAGTCAGAAGCTCTTTGATTGCTGCTTTTAGCCGCCCTGTACCGTCTAATTTGATTGATTTTTTGGCAACCTCTCTGACGGCTACCGCATCATTTTCTGCGATAGCTTTCCGCATCTCATCAGCTAATCCGCTGGCAAGTTCTGTGGGAGTGACTTGATCACCTGTGTTACACCCGTTACTAACGTTACATCCATCATTGGTAGGCTCAGAAGTGGGTGTAACCCTTTCGTTACAGACGTTACTCCCGCCATCATCAAAAACTAAAATTTCTTCTATAACATCTCCCGACATCTCATCACAAATTTTTGCATTGCGTAGACTTTGGGTATGTAACGGTGTAACGTCTGTAACATAAGGGGTTTCGGCGTTTTCCAGGGGTGTAACAGAGGGTGTAACGGGTGTAACGGGTGTAACGGGTGTAACAGCAAGGTTTTCGGTCAATTCTTGCAACCCACCGTCCTGACACTCTTCTTTTACACAAATCCAGTTTGGATTGTGTGGGCGGTTGATTGGTTTCTGGTCGTTATCGTCATCGCTTAGCGCTAAATCCACGAAACACGGTAGAACTCGTAAACCTTCCCAACAAGCCGGATGATGTGTAGGTTTGCCGTTTACCCTGCTAACCCTACGTGGTTGCCATTGTTTCGGCAAAACTCGCTGCAACCTTTGGACAAACTTTTGATATGCCATCGGGCTGAGTGAATGAGCCTTGCAGTATGCCTGATACCAGCTATGTAATTCACCGCCGTAGTGAGTCTCAGTACCCGGTACAAAGCAGCGATCGACAAAAGACTTAATGCCATCACCAATAATTGCTCCTTCTTGCTTGAGTGCCAACAACTCAGGATTAGAGATGGGTTCGGTAAGAATTTTGTCGCGTTCTACTTTGTCCATACTCAATGCCCATCCGGCAATCTCCCCCAATTCCTCAGAGAGTTTTTGCCCCAAGTTCGCGTCCACTTCGGTTGTGGATTTTTTTGTAGGAATTGGGATGCACCGTCTATCCCATCCATCCCCCGCGTGCTCGATCGGCAGATGTTCCACCGATGCGACTGCGAACCGAATATTCCACTTTTTCTGGATAGCTTTTGGCATATACAGAGCGCGGCCGGACATCGGGCCGTTGTCCACTAATTCGTAAAAAGCCTTGAGGCCCGACTGAAAACCTCCAGTGTCAGGGATGTAGAAAAAACTTTTGCCCAATAGCAACTGGTAGCGGCCTTCGGGTTTTCTAAGCTCTGCAAAATCTTGAGAGGATGAAGAGGACTCATTGCCCACTAATTGTTCGCCCACCCGCAGCGCCGTACCCTTGCCGTCGCCACTGTCTCCAATAAAGTGGAAGAACCGACCGAAAGGGGCCGTCGGGTCTAGGAGCATAGAAAAGAAAGCTCGGATAGTTTGAATTTGGGCTTCCCCAAAAGATGAAAGTAGAAATTTCTTGAGATTTTCGGGTAAGGGAGCGTTTTCTACATAGTTGTAGGGCGAACACTCCAGTAAATAATCCTCTTTGCTGTGGGGTTGGAGTTTACCAGTCCTAGTGTCAACTGTCCCGTTCAAGAAAGCTTTGAGGTGGCGGTTAGCGGTTTTGTCTTTCCTGTGTAGAGTCCGCCGACAATATTTGAGAGTAGCTTCTAGATTTTTGCTAGTCCCGAACTTAAAATTCCTGCCAACCTCTTCCAATTCGTAACATTCCTCTGCAAAATCTCCGATCGCTTTCGCAACATCAGCATCTTCCCTGAGTTGCCAGTGAGTGCCGCAGTCTTGGAAGAAAGCGCCGCCATCTGACACAAACCAGTCTGAGCCGAATAAAGTTTTTCGGCAGTGTACCTCAAAAGTTGTATTTTTGCGGACAAGAAATTTACCGGGCCCGTCGCCGTCGCCATTATCAAAAGTTTTCGATTCCCAAGTTTTAAAGTCTGTCGCGGCCGAGAGCGCTTTTCTGAAAGCTTCTATCCCTTTTTTCTGGATCAGGTCATCCATCCCGTTAGTCTCCTTGTTGTCTCCCATCTCCCAGTTTCCCGTGGCGATGTAAACAGGGATATTAAATTTC
>NZ_JAUBOV010000114.1:15224-17259 GCF_036700405.1 Microcoleus sp. T3_D1 | reverse complement strand
ACTCCGACTCCGACTCCGACTCCGACTCCGACTCCGACTCCGACTCCGACTCCGACTCCGACTCCGACTCCGACTCCTATTCCGACTCCTATTCCGACTCCGACTCCTCCGACCTCTGATAACTGGCTCGATCGGGTGAATTACTTACGTAGCCTAGCCAACTTACCGCCTGTGACTAACAATCCTGCATGGACACAAGGGGAAATAGAACACTCACGTTATGTGGCTAAAAACGATCAACTAACTCATTATCAAGACCGTAATAACCCTTGGTACACGCCAGCAGGATCTGAAGCAGGTCAAAGTGGCAATGTGTTTGCTTGGTCAACAACTCAGGTACAAGATGTCGATTTTATTGATGGATGGATGACCGCACCTTTTCATGGATTAGGAATTATCAACCCCAAACTAACGCAAGTTGCTTACGGTAGTTATCGCGAAGCAGGTGGGAGCATAGAAGCAGGGGCAACGTTGGATGTTATTCGAGGAATTAATTCTAATTCTTCCCCTCAATATCCTGTTATGTGGCCTGCAAATGGCAAGACAGTTCCGTTAAGGCAATTTGACAGTGAATATCCCGATCCCTTGACAAGCTTTCCAGGATACACGGCTCCAGCGGGCTTACCTATTTATTTGCAACTGGGTTCTGGAAACGTCACGCCTCGAGTCACTTCTCACTCATTAACGCAGGGAAACATACCCATAGAACACGGTGTTTTTGATGAAACAACCTACAGCAATCCCGATCCATCTGCTCAACAATTGGCACGCAGTATATTGGATTCACGCGATGCAATTGTAATGATACCCCGTAACCCATTAATGCCTGGAAATTATACAGCTTCAATTACATCGAGCGGTCAGAACTATACCTGGTCGTTCAATGTTGCCTGATGCGCTCTAGTTGAACCAGGAATCGCCATTGCTAAAAATAGGCGATCGCCATTTCTCCACTCCGTTTATTTTGCAAACCAATAGGTAGGAAAATTATGACTATCAAACGACAAGGGATTTATTTAGTCGGAGAAGATACAGCCGACAATGTTGCACTCGAAGCCGGACAACTTCAGGAAGTGCCTGGAGGATTGCTAACTCGCAAAGGCAATGATACTGTCAGGGGTTCTTCTGATGCTGAAGTTGTATATGGTGGCAAAGGAAATGATGAAATTGAGGGCGGAGGTGGCAATGATTCCCTTCGCGGCGACAAAGATGAAGATACTGTGATCGGAGGAGATGGAGATGATTGCTTGTGCGGCGGTCAAGGCAATGATTCAATTGTCGGCGGTAGCGGCAATGATAGTTTGCACGGCGATCGGGGTATCGATACTTTAACAGGTGGCAGTGGCAATGACACATTTTTCCTACTGCTAGATGATGACAACATTGATTACATTACCGATTATCAAAATGGAGGCGATCGCATTGCTAGCGACAATGGCATTTTGAATTTTGATAACTTCGCTTTTAGTGCGGGTACGGGTGCTAATGGTGCTAGTAGTTCCGATACAGTGATGATAGATAAAAGTAGCAATCGGGCGATCGCGGTTTTGCTGAATGTTGCCAGTAGCACGTTTGCAGCTAGTCCGACACCAACACCAGCGCCGACACCAACACCAACACCAGCCCCAACACCAGCCCCAACACCAACACCAGCCCCAACACCAACACCAGCCCCAACACCAGCCCCAACACCAACACCGGTGACAACAGCGACTCCGGTTACAACTCCGACTCCGGTTACAACTCCGACTCCGGTTACGACACCAACTCCTGTTACAACACCGACTCCGGTTACGACACCGACTCCGGTTACGACACCAACTCCTGTTACAACGCCAACTCCGGCTACCACACCGACTCCTGTTACAACGCCGACTCCGGTGACGACTCCGACTCCGGTGACAACTCCGACTCCGGTGACAACTCCGACTCCGGTGACAACTCCGACTCCGGTGACGACTCCGACTCCGGTGACGACTCCGACTCCGGTGACGACTCCGACTCCGGTGACGACTCCGACTCCGGTGACGACTCC
>NZ_JAUBOV010000114.1:0-14967 GCF_036700405.1 Microcoleus sp. T3_D1 | reverse complement strand
GTGACGACTCCGACTCCGGTGACAACTCCGACTCCGGTGACAACTCCGACTCCGGTGACAACTCCGACTCCGGTGACAACTCCGACTCCGGTGACAACTCCGACTCCGATTACGACTCCGACTCCTGTTACGACTCCGACTCCGGCTACGACTCCGACTCCGGTGACAACACCAACTCCGGCTACGACTCCGACACCACAGCCCGCATCCTTCGATGAAAAGTTCTACCTTGTCAATAATTACGATGCTGCTAACGCAATTTTGACTGGGCAAACAAAAACAGCTTGGGAACATTACCAAACTGTCGGCAAAGCTCAAAATCGTGCTAGTGCTCCGTCTCAGGTAAGCACTTTCAACATCACATTTGACTATCGGTTTGATACCAATGGATTCTTCAGTGACCCCATCAATGGCCCCAACCGCAAAGCTACTTTAGAAGCAGCAGCAGACTACTGGGAAGCCGTTATCCAAGATGAATTTCCCAATGTTCCTGCCGGCACCGAGTTCTGGATTAAAAATCCTCAAACTGGACAAAAAGATAAGGTTGTTTTAAATCAGGACATTGACGATCTTGCGATATTTGTGGGTGCTCGACCTTTAAGTGGCTCTGTTGGAGAAACACAAGGCGAGGGTGCTGGTTATCAAGATGCAACGAATTTTTCCTATGTTTTATCTGATCGGATCAATGGGGTGAATTATGAACCCTATGCAAGCACCATGTCATTTGCTTCTAACCTCTCGTATAGCGTCGAGCCAAACATTTTCGACTTGAGTGCTACTCCGAGCGAACAAGGCAATGATGCCAGCTTGTTTATTACTGCTGTCCATGAGATAGCACACGCTTTAGGGATTGGTCTTTCACCAGCTTTCCGTGCAAGAACAGTTGGAGCCTCTTTTGACGGTTCCAATGCCAGATCTGCTAATGCAGGCAATCCTATTCCTCTTAGAGCCGACTTGGGACATCCAGCTAGTATTGTTAGTAAAGGTGGTTTGCCATCTCTTCTTGGTGATGGCGGTGGTGCAACCTATATCCCCACTAAAGTTGATTTAGCATTGCTTGCAGATGTTGGTTACAAATTCCAAGGATTTACCGTTCAAGATTCAACGCCAACCACTGCAACTGAGGGAGATAATAAAGTCCTTGGTACAGATTTGGGTGATACTCTCAACGGTTTAGGGGGTAACGACATCATCAACGGTGTAGCTGGCAATGATACCTTGATTGGAGGTGCTGGTAACGATGTACTTAACGGCGGCGGTGGCAATGATACGCTGATTGGTGGTCTTGGCGAGGATGCCCTGACAGGAGGCCCTGGCAGCGATATGTTTATTTTTGATGTCGCAAGCGGTAAAGATGGGATAGGGGATTTTACGGTAGCTGATGACAAAATACAGTTGGCCGCTAGCTATGGATTTAAGGACGGAGCTACTGTTTTAAGCGCACCTGGAAACTTCTTCAACGGCACAGTAAACGATGTCAATGGCAATCCCGATCCCGGTAAACGCTTTGCTCAAATCACTCTCGGCTCTAATTCGGGGAATGTTATTACGATCGTTTACGATAATAATTCCCTGACGGCAGCGAATTTCATCATTCTCTAAATCTAATCATCAGATAGGTTTGCGATCGAGGCGATCGCCCTTACCAAAAAAGGGCGATCGCCTTTATTTATCTTGTCTTAAACACTGGCATAATGTTTAGCGATTAACTCTCTAACTAACGGTAATAACTCCAAAGGAACTTGAACTCTTTATTATCAAACGCTGCTTCATCTTCTGCTACCGCTTCATCTTCTGACTGTCGATTCAGGGATATGAACAATCAAGTCGGACAAATTCGCGATCGCCCCATCGAGCAAGTGAGCGCGATCGCTCTTCTTCCCTCCACGTTTATCTGCGGTAAAAAAAGAGCGATCGCTTTTTTGGGGAGGGGCGATCGCCTTTCTGGATGGGAAGGGCGATCGTTAGTCTTAAATAAACTCCACACGCCCTGTCAGATCGTCCAACTCAAGATACTCCCAAATCATTACCAAACTTCTCAAAATTTCTCCAATAGAGCGACTATTTTTATGACAGTAAATAATCCCATTATGAGGTAATCCAGCTTCATTTATCCTTAAAAAATCTGCATCTTGAGTAAAAATTACTCTCCCTTCGGCCATCGCAAATTCTACATGAAGTTCATCAGGCTTTCCCAATAAGCCTGCTTCAGTTGTAGTCGTCACATTAATCCCATACCTTCGCAGGCCAATCGCAATAGCATTACTTACATTTTCATCCAAATGAAAGTTAAGAGTTCTTGACATTTAGGCTTTTTAATTTTTGCTGAAGGATAGAAGGATTTTGGGCTTGCAACCCCCGAACAAAGGTTTCATCTTCTCTAATTTGTGTCCTAATTTCTTCACGATGATCGTGATAATAAGTCAAAGCTGCATAAACATCAGCTAGAGTAATTGAAGGATAATGGTAAATAATCTCCTCTGGTGACATTCCCATTTCCTCATGCCAAATTACCACATCTTGTACCTTAATTCGATGTCCAGTAATGCAAGGTTGCCCACCGCAAAAACCGGGATTAATTGTAATATGTTCAGAAATTATGCTTACCATAAATTAGCCTCTGAGTCAGTTTTGTTAGTTCATCTGATAAGTAGATTTTACCAGTCAAAAATCAGAGAATTAGATACTTATTTTACATGAAACAAACTCGGATGTCAAGCGATATCAAAGGTTTTGGTATTGTCGTTCAGGCTCAGGCGTTGCATTGCCCAAATTGAGTTATCGATCGCATCAAAGATTGTCGTGGGGAATGCGAGAGACCCTACAGATATTGTGGGTATCTCGCTTTTCTTTTGCGAGGTGCGATCTCCCTTCATCCCTCCACTTTTATCTGTGGGGAAAAAGTGCGAGATCCTTTCTGATGGCAAGGGCGATCGTCTTTATTTATCTTGCCCTAAACACTGGCATAACGAAAGGATTACTGTAGAACAAGGCAGAATCTATCTCGGATTACAAATTTTGACAACCGCTACTTTCTGGAATATAATTAAAGTGTTCCCGTCCCCTTGCCACAATTTTAATGTCTGCTTATGCCCAAAAAGATTCGAGAACTCAAAAGCCTGCTGCTAAAAGCTGGGTTCACTTATCGTTCGGCAAAAGGCAGTCATACCAGATGGGTTCATCCTTTACTACTATCATGAACCAATTACCATCGCTGGAAATGACGGCGATGATGCGAAACTGTATTTAGAGAAAGAAGTTAACTGAAAGCTAGGAATATTGAAAGCAATTCAAGAAGAGGAATCTGAATTATGAAATTACCTTATATAATTGTTATTCAATGGTCTGATGAAGATAACTGCTACCTAGTTCACTTACCTGATTTTCCATCCCAGCAGTTCCACACTCACGGAGATACCTACGAAGAAGCTTTGAAGAATGCAGTAGAGGTTTTAGAGCTTTTAGTTAAAGAATATGAGGTAGACGGTAAATCTCTCCCAAAACCTAAAACCATAGCAGAAAACCTTCTATTTGCTTGAACCGAGGTTTGAAGCGAGATCCCTTCTCCAATCCACATTAAATTATGTCATCACTAATCCTAATTCGCATTTTCATAGCAACCGCAGCCCTTTTCGGAGGTTTATCCGTTGCAGGCGGTGCTTTCGCCTCCCACGCTTTGAAAAATCAATTGACCGATCGAGCTTTAGCAATTTTTGAGACCGGCGCCCGATATCAAATGTACCATGCCCTGGCTCTATTACTCGTCGCTTTACTCTTGAGCCGCGCCCAAGAGTCTCAAACCTTTTTTGCAGTGGCTGGATGGGCTTTTATTGCCGGCACAATCATCTTTTCAGGCAGTTTGTACGCCCTGAGTTTGAGCGACATCAAATGGCTGGGTGCAATTACGCCACTGGGGGGAGTTGCTTTTATTGCCGGTTGGGGATGTTTGGCAGTGGCAGCTTTTAGTTTTAAATAGGCAATTGGTAAATGTTGAGACAATTTCCAATTCCCAATTCCCAATTCCCAATTCCCAATTCCCAATTCCCAATTCCCAATTACCTAATTTTCAAACACATCGCTGGAAAACATCTCAGTCAAAGTACGCAAGTAAGGTACAAATACCGTTAAATCTTCAGCAGGAAGCCGATCGCATATTTCCCAAAATAAAATCAGCAGCATATCCTGCACTAACTCCCAACTTACATGAAGTTTGGGGTACAACATCACGCAAATTGGAAACAATTCTTGCTGTACCGGGCGAATACTACCTTCCAAAACGCACCAGCACAAATAGCTTTGAAAAATCTCCACATCCCGGATACCAGAATTTTTTACCTCCCGATCGCTCAAATACCCGCTGCTGCTGCGGTATCCTTGATGCTGGGCACTAGCTCGATCGTACACTGCACTAGCAATCTGAGTCGTGTGCTGCAACAAATGCTGAACGGCTAATAGAGCTCTTGAATTCGGGGGCTGATTCGCCGCAGCCTCGTTAATCTCTCCGTAGGGAATGTGCAGATAGTCGTCTACAACTTTTAAGTAGGGTGCAAATTCCGCTCGCTCTGACTCCGAAAGACATCCTAACAAGATTTTGCTAGTATATTGAAACTGCATTGTCACAAATCCCAGCACTAACGGATCTGTCTCTGAGTATTTTCGCCTCACTTTGATAATATCTTTTCCCACCAGCACTGACAAGCGGAAAACAGGTTCTCTATCCGCATAAGCGTCTATTGCTTTCCGATATAAGGTGCGAGAATCGGCGGCAATTTCTAAAGAATTAATTAAACTTGGATCGATCGCGTGCCGCTCTATTTGTTTCCCTAAAAGAGCTTCTACTCTACTCCAAGCTATCTCGCTGGCTAATTTCAGGGTATCTGTCAATTTGTCAACTATTGGGGCCCTATTTCCCTCAAAATTAGTTAAATCGAGGCTGGGGAGAATTTGGCGTGGCCCTTGGTTCTCTCGTGTCGCAACTGTACTGTAATATTTTTTTGCCCAGCTAACTGCGAAGGAAGAAACGCTGACACCTTTAGCTTTTGGGAGTTGGTCAGTGTCGGGTCCGGTAATACCTTGGGACGCCTGAATTGCGCCCTGTTGAAGTTGGTCGGCTGCTGGTAAAGATTTTGAAGATATTTGTGAAATACCCGTCATGATAAACCTCGTTTTTTTATTAAGTCGCACCCGATCGATTCCCCTAATTTTTAACGTTGTTAACTACAATTTTCTGCCTTTGTACGCTGACAGTCATCAGCCATTACGCTTAATGCTATAAGCCATTTGGCTTGACGGCCTGCATCTTTTATAAGTTGCACGTTAATAACGTTATTTATTGTGCGATCGATCACCATCACCCTGTGATCGCGATCCTAATTTATTTTTTTGACCTATAAAGAGGACTCGACATAAATTTAATTGGTCTTAAAATCTGATAATTAAAGTCAACTCTGCCTCAAAAAAACTGCTGCTTGAAATACTTTATCTTTGTGTTGGAGCGATTTGGTCGATCGCCCTAATTTCTTAATGAAGCTAGGCTACAGCACGATCTAGGGGTGACTTTGGTTAATTTATTTCTATAGCTGAATTAGAAATGTATTGTGAGTCTGGCGATTGTTAGTAAACTCTAACAAATTTAATAATCGGCTTTTCTAAATAAAAAATTAAATTTGAGATGAGAATCAGATTTATGTGCATTTCGTTAAGGCTATTGCCAGGGCTGTTTTTTGCGATCGGTTTTTTAGCTGCGCCGTGAAGCGAAGCTATCCCGTAGCGAATCGCCCGCAATTGATCGTCGTCCCTTCGATCGGCAAACTACCCTTCAAAACCGGAATTAGCGCCTGACTAGCCCCATCCCTCCCACATTTTGCCCACTCTGACTTGTTCGAGTCCTCTGTCGGAGGCCCAAGCCTGTCCCTACAACGATAGGATTAGGTTGATGCGGGCCCCACGGGCGATCGCTCCTCACAAACAGCACGGCCAGTATGTCTTTAAGGCTATGGCTTCGGGTAGGATTAGTAGGACGAGAGGAAGTGGATAAAATGAGCGCTAGCAGCAATTCAACAGAAATTAAGTTCGGAACCGATGGGTGGCGGGGACTGATTGCCCATGACTTTACTTTTGCCAACGTGCGAAAAGTCACCCGTGCGATCGCCAGTTACCTAGAAACCGCTTACACCAAAGACCGCCCAGTTCTAGTCTCCTACGATACCCGCTTTCTGGCAGACGAGTTCGCCCGCACCTCGGCGGAAGTATTGGCAGATTTGGGATGGACGGTGAAAGTGGTCGATCGAGATTGCCCCACACCAGTCATCGCCTACAGCGCCAAGCATCTCAACTCCGCAGGAGCCCTGATGTTCACGGCTTCGCACAACCCCGCACCTTACTGCGGCATCAAATACATCCCCGACTACGCGGGCCCGGCTACCCCGGAAATTACTGATACCATTGTGGCAAATATTGCTGGTGCTTCTGATGCCCCAGCCAAAGGCAGCCACAACGATAAAATATCCAGTTTTGACCCGAAACCCGAATATCTGAAGTTTCTTTATACTTTGATCGATGTGGAGCGGATTCGCTCTGCTAAGTTGAAGGTGAAGTACGACGCTCTCTACTCGACTTCTCGCGGCTATCTCGATGGGGTTTTGGAACACTGCGGCTGCGAAGTCGAAAGTTTTCACACCTACCGCGACGTGCTGTTTGGTGGCGGAATGCCCGAACCCAAGGGGGAACAGTTAGTTGAGTTGGTGGAAGCTGTTAAGAAGGATTCGGCGGATTTGGGTTTAGCTACCGATGGCGACAGCGATCGCTTTGGTATTGTTGACGAGTTGGGAAATGTCTTGACTCCAAATACTGTGCTGTTGCTGCTGGCGCGTCACTTGGTTAAGAATAAAGGATTGACTGGGGCGATCGTCCGTACAGTCGCAACTACCCACTTGCTGGACAATTTGGCCGCCAAGTACGGTTTAACAATCTACGAAACCGCAGTCGGTTTTAAATACATCGGCGAAAAAATGCGGGAAACTGCGGTGCTCATCGGTGGCGAAGAATCTGGCGGTTTGAGCGTTTTGGGTCACATTCCTGAAAAAGACGGGATTTTGGCTGATATGCTAGTTGCTGAGGCGATCGCCTATGAAGGCAAACCGCTTTCTCAGCTAGTCGAAGAAGCCATTAAAGAAGCCGACGGCCCCCTGTACAACAAACGTTTGGACTTGCACCTAGAAGAAGCCCACAAAGCAGCCGTTTTGGAATCTTTTACCAAGAATCCCCCCACAGAAGTAGCAGGTATCGCCGTTAAGGAAATCGGCCGCAAAGACGGGATTAAACTTTATCTTGAAGACGGTGGCTGGGTACTGCTGCGGCCTTCGGGAACCGAACCCTTGATGCGCGTTTACATGGAAACCAATTCTGTGGAAAAAGAAAGCCAAGTTGCCCAACACATGGAAAAGGTAATTTCCCAATTAGAACCTGTTTAAGTTTCTACCTATTCTAACGGGGGGTTTTTCCCCTAGCGCTTGGGATTGTGAGGTGCGCCGAAGCGCACCTTACGTATTTTTTATAACTCTGGCAAAGCCTCTGAACATTAATCATCGATACTGCTGAGCCAGTTATATATTTGCAATACACTGGGATTTGTTAAAGTTTGGGATTTGTAAATTTATCTATTTATTTTTAATTTTTAATTAATTTAAAAAATTCCTAAATTTTTTCCGAATCTACTTGACTTTTATCCAGATAAAATTGTATATTATTAAATAATGGGGTGTTTGCAAAAATAAAATTTTCACACATATTTCGATTATAAAACAATTATACCAGTTAAATTACTAGCCTGTCAACCCGTTTATGAAAACAATTCCTCTGCTCGCCATTAGTTTTTTAGTAGCAATTTTAGTCAGCGCGATCGGCATTATCTCAGTGCAGAACGCCGCCCCAGTATCCTTAAACTTTATCTTTTTTCAATCGATACAAATGCCCGTAGGGGTAGTATTGGCAATGAGCCTGAGTGCAGGACTGATCGGAGGTGCGCTACTGCAACCGCTGTGGAACCTTTCAGATTCCCAAAACTCGCGTCCTAAATTTCCGGCAAATCCAGAAGAATCCGACACCGTACAATATTAAATAGATTTGATCCCTTATAGGGAATATACCTGACCGTCAATCAGCAGCCGAGTAATTCCCTTAGCTCGCAAATAAGGCGCTGCTTTTTGCAGCATACTGCTGTCAGGAATCTTGAAAACCCTTTGATTGCGAGTAGCAAATCGGCGGGCCACTCGGTGATTGTCAAACACTGCCAGAGTTTTCTCGCGAATTTCCGCCGCCGGAATTTGGCCGAGGTCGCCAAAAGCTTTTAGAGGTCTGGTGATTAACTCTGCCGCCCGATCGACCACCAAATAACAAATTTTGGGCAGAGATGCTTCGCTTAAAGGCAAAACTTGAATCAGTCCTGTACCCCGAAGCTCGTTAGCGAAGCCCTCGAAGAGGATCGACTCCCCTGACGATATTGAACCCAGCAGACGGCCTTCAAATAGAGAGTCTTCATCGTCTAAATCTTCGTCGAAGTCGTCATCTAAATCATCCTCATCCTCATCCTCATCCTCGTCATCTTCCTCGAAATCGCTAAAATCTTCACCTGCCAGCAGCCCGGATGCTGGCAGCATTGCCTTTAGTTCACCAGTTACAACAGCGCGGTGGCTGCGATCGGCAAGATTGGCTGCTTGGGCATCTGGCACATCAGAAACATCCAAATCCGACTCTACATTCCCTCGAATTTCGAGTTCTGCAACTGGTTCAGGGACTGCTCCAGAACGCTTTCGGATCGTCGGTCTCGAATTAGAGGCTGACTGCTGGACAGGGGCTGACTCCGACAGGGGGACACCTACAGGATCGGTTTCGCCATCTGCCGACGGCTCAGTAGTCCTCTCTGTCGGTTCAGAAACACTGGTGCTAGAGGACAAACGCTTTTGTTTTTGCTGCACTAGAAATTCGTATTCCGGCCCCGACAAAGCCCCCTGAATGATGCGCCTCACAGTCGAACTGCTCACTCCGTAGCGCTTTGCCAGAGTGATAGTATTCTCGTTTGACTGTCGGTACAGCCTGATGAGTTCGCGTTTGTCTGAATCGGAGAGTTTTGTAGGCGTCATGCCAAGTTTTCCAGCAAAAAGACTTGATACTCCCGACTGATGAATCAGGGGGATTCTTGACTAAGACCATAAAGGGACTTTCAAAGGCGTTATCAATGCGCCTCTACTGACTTCTTTGAGACAAAGCCCCAAAGTTGCCGCTACTTTTCTACCGATATTGCCTGCCCCATTGCAATCAGCATTAATCAACAAACCTTCAAGAGTACGGTACAATCCGCGCTTAATTCTTTGACCGCAAGGTTGCCACCCTTCTGGTTTTTCGCAGAATTTAGGTAGCAAATCAAGATCGATAAAGGAAGCCTTCGACGTATACGACTCTTCGGTTTCCACAAACCGAATCCCGTACTGCTCGCATAACTGAGCAATACGGGATTTTAGCCGGCCAGTTGGAATCTGAACAAAATTTTGATTAGTTTTATTTCCTAAACTAATACCATTTTTCATGACAGCATTCCAGCCGAATACTACAGTACCAATTTTATTGAGCAAGCAATGATTTATTACTTTTCGAGCTGCTTTGTTGACAGCATCCCGCATGGTGCGATTGCGATTCTCAGTTAAACCCTCCAATCGTTTTGACCAGTAACCATTCGCTTTCCCTGACATCAAAAACGCAACACGCTTGTTATATCCTTGATTGATGGACTTCAGATGTCGTCCGTCAATTATTAAGCTAGTCCCCACATTGCTGATACAAGTCAACCAATTGTTCATCCCGTGGTCGATCATCAAGACATTGGATTGGTCTACCTCTACTTGGACATCTTTCAGTTTGTAAATCAACTCTAAATAGAAGGCACCGTTTCGAGGTAGAATCCTATATTCTCTGATTGCTTTGTAGTCGAGATTGGTAGGCTGAGGAAGATAGAAAGCATCCAAGCCGAACCAAGTTTTAACCTTGCTGCCCAATGGGAATCTCAGTAGTCCATCCTTAAGCCGGACAGAGCGACCTGTATAAGTCACTAAAGCTAGACCGCCTTGTCGATAATTCGGTAATCTAGGTCTTTGGGTTACAGTGCCTTTGCGAATTCCTCTCAGTAGTCCAATGTAGGATTTAAAAGACTCAGCGACGGTAGTTAAAATCTGTTGCGCGGTATCCGAATAAAATGCTTTGTAATGCAAGTTCTGGTTTTCTGTACCAAGCACTTTGTGCAACTGGGCCCTACTCGGTATCTTGCCTGTCTTGAAGTACATTTGGCGAGCATAATATATTCCGCAGTTCGTCAACTTTGACGACTCGCTACAAAGGAATTCTAGAATTGCTTTTAAGTCTGTATTGGGACTTATTAGATTTTGTTGGCATCCAAACATATTCTCTTTCCTCCTTGTTAAATTATACTATCATAGTAGGATTTCATCCTGTCAAAAATAAACAATATAATTCTGTTTATGTTCATGATTTGACCCCTGCTGTAGATCGATCTACAGCAGGGGTCAAATCTGTCGTAGCCTATCTTCTGCTATGAAGGAATTAATTGAGGATAAAGATGTTAGGCGACGGTCGTCGCTGCCACTTTCCTCCCCATGTCTAAAGCCAGGGCTTCTCGCTCGTTTTTTGGTGAAAAGACGCAGGCTAGCAGTCAGCGAACTGTGATTTTTCATTTTCGATTTCAAGCTCACAGATGCCGACAAGGGCAAAACAGCTTTCGCGTCCCCATCGCTTGCCAAAGCAACCCTAACCTCAAATCGCTAGGCGGCGCGACGACTGCGCCTGCTCTGGCGAGAACGGGTTGAGATGTCATGTTCCAAGATAGCTCCAATTCCGAACAGGATGGCGCTGAAAACAAAAAAGACTTCGAGCAAACTGCCGCTTTGATAACTACCCTCAGCCTGAGTATCGCGCCATTTAAAGTACATATCTGCGATGTAAAGCGAAAAAGTTGCCGCCGCAATCATTCTCCAAGATTGGGAAAAACGTCCTCCCCAAAACGCCAGCAGCAATGCAGTAGCAATAATCAGCAGAAAAACGTCCCCGACGATGTAAAACAAATTGATTGCATAGGCGTAAGGCGACAGTTGCTTGTCAAGTGCTATTACCCATGCGGGAGTTTTACTTGGTTCTGCTGCTTCTTCTTCTTCTTCTTCTGCTTCGGGTGCGGATTTAGCAGCAGTCGCGGCTGTTCCTTTTACCTTTGAGTTGGACGAATTTTCTAAACCAGGCCCTTTTGCCCCAGGCGCGGGCGCAGAGCCTGTCACTACTTCCTGGGTGGCTGCTGGAGACATTCCTAGCTGTAGCTTCCAAGACTCAGGTGCAGCAACCCAGATAGCTACAGCAATCCCGAAGGCTGCAATTCCCGCTAACAAAGCCCACTGCCAAATTTCTAGATTCAGCCGTTTGGAAGTCACAGCGATCACCATGCCCCCAATCAGTACCACATAGCTGCCCAGATAAAAGGCATCTGCGGGGGACACGTCCGGGTCGGCCTCGAAATACAGTTCCCAAATGCCAAATAGCACACCGCCGATAAAATAGAACAGCATCCCCAGACCAATGCCCAGCCAGACGTTGCGCCCGCTGACCATGTGCGGGCTTTGCCAGTTTCTAAAACAAACTAATGCAGCTCCCAGGTATGCCCCGCATTCAAAAATATAAGTGCCGATCGAGTACCATAGAGGTAGACCCTCTTCTGCTGAGAGGGGGACGCTGAACAGCAAAAAGAACAGCAGCGCCATGACAGCCCAGACAATACCCACAATCACTAGGGTCTGAGCTGACAGTAAAGATGAAGATGTAGATGACTTTTCTGAAGTGCTACTCATAGGGATTCCACGAGACCTAACTAGCGGTTGAACGCACCCCATCTCAATCTTTGATTGGAGATGAGGATTCTTTCGCCAAAAAACCTTAAAAAACCTTGATCTGACGCTTCCGGGATAACTGGCGTCCTCAGTGTGTCGTCGGGGCTTTTGCCCTTGTACACTCTAGAAAGACTAAACAAGAATAATATCTATTTACTAATTCAAGGAATTAGTCGTTAGTCGATCGTGTACCCGGAAATATAATGACAGAAATACGGTATATGTCTCCACCCTTAAGGCTTTTACAGTACCCAATCTATCTCGGAAATTCTACCCTCAAATGTTGAGGTATCTGTTTTTTTGCTTTCACTCTTCCCCACTCGTATCAATGATTTTGGGTGGGGACTGCGATCGAAACTTAGTTAAATTGCCAGACCATAGGTGGCATCCAAACCGAATCAACAATTTGGTTGGTCAATACAAGTTGGCAATCCAACCTGTATATCGCGTACCCCCTACAGTGCAATTATCTAAGATCCATTATCTCGACCCAATTGTCTGAGCAATTGTCACAGATTTTCTATCCTGCGATCCACAACTTGTTGAGGGCTGATTGTTTCAGCCAATCTAGAAACTGAGTCCGATCCGGTGCTGGCATATCTTGCAGCACATCGCTCACTCCCTCCGCGAAGTCCGTATTGCCAAAATATGATTTGCCCAAGCGGTGGAGTTCTTGCAATAAGGTCTTGAGATGCTGCTCTTGCCAAGGAGGCACCTTGTGATTTTGCAAGGGACTAACGGTTAGCCAGTTTTTTATCGCATCAGGGGAGTCTGCCTGGGGGAAGTTTCCCTGCTGAAATACCTTGGCGATATCTTTCTGAAACGATGTGGCTTGCCTTGCGCCTAAGAGGTCTTCTACATCGAAGTAAACAGCTTGGAGGAGCAGCAGACAAGCCTGCGCGAACAGTGGTGCTTTGGCTGCTTCATTCCCTGCCGGTTCTTCACCGGCAAGCTGATCTAAACGGACTTTTCCCCAGACGCTATATCTATCCGGCTCTTCTAGCAGAACACAGGCTTTGCCTCGGTTGTCGGTTAAGTCCCGCCACAAGGCTCTGGCGTCTTCTGCTTGCTTGCCGTTGAAGGCGCTGATCAGGCGAAAAGTCTGCCCCTGATAATTGAGAATGGGAATTTGTTGATCCCGTTTTGGGTGTTGAAAATTGGTTATTTCAACATCCTGCCGTTTCAGAATAAACATGACACTGCGATTTGACTCCTGTCATGGCCGAGGTGCTGTGCTTTTGACACTCCCGATGCCTAAAGGCGAAGGGATTCTTGATTCAGCGAGTCCACTTAAATTAGCAGGATTGCTCCCGATCACCCAGAGATGGTTCTCTCCTCAAGCGTTCCGATACTTTTTTGCTAACAAATGCTAACAAATATCTAAGCTGAGATTGTCTCTCAGCCTTGGCGTATAAATCAATGCACGAAGGAAAATCCCCCGCGCACAATTTAGGACTGCTGTACTGGCAACGCTTGATTTTCGCGCTCGTGCCGAGCGGGCGATTGACTGTTTTGCTTTGATGCCGTAGAGGAAGCTTATATAGAGGCTCCGTACCATCAGGGATTTTCACCTGAGTCTTTCAATCCTAGTTCTACCACATTTTTATCAAATATCAAGTCGAGCAGAATGTTAGCCAACATAACTCAATATCCGCAAATTAGTCATTCTGGCTCAACTCATACCTCAAATCAGGGGACGATCTCTGGTTTTTCGGTAATGCGGTCAGCGTTTTAGGCTTTGCCACTAGGGGATGTTAACATAACCAATAGACATCTGGGAAAAAGCACCTGTGACTCTTGTGCTGTCTGAGTTCCGTCTTAATTGGGAGAGATATCCGATCGACCAAATATTGGGGTTTCAACTCGACCTCTAAATACTTTACCCGAGTTCACCAAAAAACGAGCGAGAAGCCCCGGGCTACCGACATGGGGAGGAAAGCGGCTGCGACGACCGTCGCCGTGGAACGATCGCAATTGGAGTCGCAATGATATGATAAGTGCAGCGATTAAGAATAACCATCTACGTGTTGAAACATTTTAGTCTGGAGTGAGATTCCGGCACAGTAAGCCACTACTGCATTTGAGCAGTCAGCCTATTTAACTGACAAAAAATATCAAAATGTGGAGCGTACCTATCTGGCATAAGTGATGGACTCCGAAAGCCGAAAAAAGCCAAAAGTATACGCAAAGCTTGGATTCGTCCATGCTGAGTGGGTTGAGGCGCATTGATAACGCCTTTGAAAGTCCATGTGTGGTCTTATTCAAGAATCCCCCTGATTCATCAGTGGGGAGTATCAAATAATTTACTTGCTCGATCGCACACTGCACCGATACAATAATCTTGTTAGCGATTTTTGAGTTGGGTGCGTAACTCAGTTGGATAGAGTAGCTGCCTTCTAAGCAGCGAGCCGCAGGTTCAAGTCCTGCCGTACCCGTTAGACAATCCTTTTGCGTAGTAAGGGTTTAAGGTTGACTAAGCTACCGAAAGCCTGGTTTTCCGCTCATCTTTAGCTCAGTCCTACTTTTCTAAGTAGCTGAGTATGTCCAAAACTGCCTCCATGTCTGCCAAGTTTGCGCCGGACTTTTTGCGCCGCGCTCTTAACTGGTTGAGCAAGTCGGTCGGCTCTGGAAATTCTGCGACGGTCGGAGCCGAGTTTTTAATTTCCTCCCGATCGCGCCGCACTTCCTTGAGCTCTTGCTCCAACATCTGCACCTTCAGTCCTAAATCGCCGTTGCGCTCGTGTAACTCATTCAGTTCCTTATCCCATTCTGCAAGCTGCTTGTTGGCCGCTTTCAATTCCTGCCTGAGTGATTCATCGTTGCCGTCACTCAGGCACTCAATTTTCCCAGCCGTTCCTCAATGGCGGCCATCCGTTCCATCACCGGGTCAAGGCGATCGGCTACAACCTTGTCTACAGTGTCTACAATATCTGTAGACACGACGCTATCATTGCTTCGTGTAGACAAATCTGTAGGTGTTGTAGACAGTGTAGACAGATGCACTGTAGACAGTGTAGACGTGCCTGAG
>NZ_JAUBOV010000113.1:0-17304 GCF_036700405.1 Microcoleus sp. T3_D1 | reverse complement strand
GGATGATGGGAAACTATCACGTCCGGTTTTGCATGGGAGTTCGGGGTAGCGATACCCCGTTCGACCCTACCAAATGGGAGAGAAAATGTACTTACTGCAAGGTAGAAAATATTCCTTTGCAGGTAGAGCACATTCATCCCAAGGCAAAAGGAGGTAGCAATCGAATCTCTAATCTGTGTCTAGCTTGCGAAAAATGTAATCTCAAGAAAGGTACTCAAGATATTAACGACTTCCTTTTAAAGAAGCCAGATTTGCTCAAGCAAATTATGGCACAAGTCAAACAACCACTCAAAGATGCTACCGCCGTCAACTCAACCCGCTGGGCATTGTTTAATCAACTCAAGCTAACGGGATTACCTGTTACGACGGGTTCCGGCGGGCAGACAAAATACAATCGCATTCGATTAGAGTTGCCCAAAACTCATTATTTTGATGCTGCTTGTGTTGGCAAGGTTGATAAATTAATTGTGTTAACCACTCAACCATTGTTAATCAAGGCCAACGGTCACGGCACTCGACAAATGTGCCGCACTGATAAATTTGGTTTTCCATCTCGTTATGTACCTCGTGACAAATTTGTCAAAGGTTTTCAAACTGGCGACATTGTTAAAGCAGTAGTAACCAGTGGAAAGAAAGTTGGTCAATATATTGGTCGAGTGGCTGTTCGCAGCAGTGGCTCTTTCAATATTTCGGCAAAAGAATTGGTACAAGGTATTAGCCACAAATACTGTCATATTCTTCAGAGGAAAGATGGATATTCATACCAATTTTAACTCAAGTAAAGCCGTTTTTTAAGACGGGCTTTCTACCCATTATTTTGATGAAAAACAAGCTTGTCTTGCCAATCATTGACTCCAAAATTAGAGAGTCAACGCTGTTACATTTCAGAAATCAACCCTATAAACAAAAGAAAAAGCAAGCTTTAATCCCAAACCTCACACGAGATTTAAAGCATGGCTGGCTTTTAACAATTCTCGCACAAATAGACCGATGTTTGTGGGGAAGGTGGGATTATTGGGCTTTGTGTCAAGCTGTGCCCGCTCATGCCTGGATGCGGTGGAAGATGGAGCCAATGCTAGCCATTCTGGAGAACAGAAAACCAGAAAGCTTACCCAAATTTGTAATTGAGGAAACTTTGCCAGCAGAACCGATTCCCCAAATCGAATGGCAGCATTCTCCTACCGCAGAAGCCATGTTAGATAACACTCTCAATTGCATTCCTCAACATGGAGAATGGAAAACTTGGTCAGCTTGGGACTATTTGGAGTTTTTCTTGGACTGGGTTTTGTTCGCATTCGGGCGTTGCTGAAGTAGGGTATGATAAATTTATAATGCGAGCGCCAAAAAATAACCCTTCAAAAAAAGCAGAGCTTATGCAATGTCCTGAATGTCAGTCAACTCATGTTAATAAAAATGGTCATAAAAAAGGTAAACAGAATTATATTTGTGTCGGTTGTGGCAGACAATTTATAGATTGTTATCAACCTCATAAAGGTTATTCTGAAGAGGTGAAACGTGAATGTCTCAAAATGTATGTTAATGGTCTGGGTTTTCGAGCAATTGAGAGGATTAAAGGAGTACATCACACCAGCATCATAAATTGGGTCAAGCAAGTAGGAGAATTGCTGCCTGATGCTTACGAACCAGAGACAATTCCCGAAGTTGGAGAACTTGATGAACTAGAAACATTTGTAGGGTCAAAAAAAACAAAATTTGGGTTTGGACAGCGGTAAATCACTTTCAACCAGGGATTTTGGGATGGGTGCTGGGCGACCATAGTTCAGCAACTTTTCGACCATTGTGGGAATTAGTTAGTAACTGGAAATGTTATTTTTATGTGGCGTTGCTGAAGTAGGGTATGATAAATTTATAATGCGAGCGCCAAAAAATAACCCTTCAAAAAAAGCAGAGCTTATGCAATGTCCTGAATGTCAGTCAACTCATGTTAATAAAAATGGTCATAAAAAAGGTAAACAGAATTATATTTGTGTCGGTTGTGGCAGACAATTTATAGATTGTTATCAACCTCATAAAGGTTATTCTGAAGAGGTGAAACGTGAATGTCTCAAAATGTATGTTAATGGTCTGGGTTTTCGAGCAATTGAGAGGATTAAAGGAGTACATCACACCAGCATCATAAATTGGGTCAAGCAAGTAGGAGAATTGCTGCCTGATGCTTACGAACCAGAGACAATTCCCGAAGTTGGAGAACTTGATGAACTAGAAACATTTGTAGGGTCAAAAAAAACAAAATTTGGGTTTGGACAGCGGTAAATCACTTTCAACCAGGGATTTTGGGATGGGTGCTGGGCGACCATAGTTCAGCAACTTTTCGACCATTGTGGGAATTAGTTAGTAACTGGAAATGTTATTTTTATGTCACAGATGGATGGCCAGTTTATCCCATGTTTATTCCAGATGGAGACCAAATCATCTGTAAAACTTACATGACCAGAGTAGAGGGCGAAAATACGCGGCTACGACATTATTTGGCGAGACTTCATCGCAAGACACTGTGCTATTCTAAGTCGGGAGAAATGCTCAAACATTCAATAAGGTTAGTAATTCATTATCTTAAGTTTTGGGATGTTCCGGTTCCCTATCCATCGTATCATTTCAATCGCGCTCAAACGAGGCCTATCGGGTAGCCAAAACATCCTTTGACCGCAGTTATCATACCTCCATTCAGCAACGCCCGCATTCGGACATCCAGCTTATAAAATGTTACCCAAAGAACCCGCCGGCTGTGAAGGTGCATCAATGCGTCTCTATCAGATGTTTGACCTGTCAATTCTCATGCTATATCCTGAAGATTATATGGGCAGACTGCTACCCCAAATTTGCGGAAAGACTGCTCAAAAAAGTTCAGGGTTTTATCCGACACCCTTAGCTTTGTGTCAGTTCATATCTAAGTTAGTCAGTGGTGATAAAACAGAGCGAATTTCCAGCTTCAATGAACCTGCGTGCGGTACGGGTGCTTTAATGTTAACACAGTCGAATTACTGTCTGAGCGGTATCGGTCAAGATATAGACCCTACTCTGTTAAAATGCGCTTTGTTTCAGTTTTATATGTTTTCACCTTGGCTGGCTGTTCCGATTTGGTGGTTGGGTCAAACTGATTTGCTCCTTGGCAATACTTTAAGTAGCGATCGACCTCAATCAATGAACGCCACTTATTGGTACAATGAGTGGTTTGAGCCTGTCGAATCTCAGGCTAAAAATGATACTGATTATCCAGTCGAACATGAAATAAGTTCAGGAGAAAGCTCAGAAGTTATTGACTTGAATGAGAAGACATCAATTCACTCAAATCCAGTAGTTCAAGAAGTTGTTAATGGCAAACGCCGACCCAGAAATACGACAACATCGCCTCATCAATTTACGCTGTTTAATTTAGACGAATTCTAGCCCTATACTACTTACCAACTGCTGCTTGAAGGATTTGTGCTGCCCAATCTACTACAGCCAGCCCTTGAGTTTTAGCCGCATCTTGCATCTGGGCTTGCAGGTGTATCGGGAGCTGTAGAGTTAAGGTAAAAGTATCTCGTTGGGCTCGTTTTGCCTTTTTGACTAACTCTGGTTCGATCCATCGATCGAGCCACAATTTACATTTAGATCCCCGTTCGTTACCATCTTTCTCAATAAAGCTTAGTTTGCCTAGCTTGTGGCAATAAAAACTGTGAGGGTCGTCTTGAACAGGCTCAAAACTGCAATGATAGCAGTTCCAGCAGCTTCGGCATTGAGTTTCTGTCTGACTGGATGTTGCTCCCAATCCCTCAGCATTCTCTTGAGTGGCTGCTGAAATCTCACGGTTTGACGATGGATGATTGGCTGTTTGAGTTCGTTGGTTTTTGGAACTGTTCTCGTTGTTAGACTTATTCCTCGAAATTTTTTTCTGGTGTTCTTCAACAACTCGGGCAACGTGAAAAGCCGTAAGTTTGCCGTTCGGAGCAGTAGAAACGGCTTGGGCCCAAGCCCTAGGCTGCTCTTGGGAGGGTAGTGCTGTTAGAGGGCGAACTTGGCGCTCATTGGCGGGAAGGATTTGTGCGCCATGGCGCACATTTTCGTACACGGTTGCCGCCTCGATCAATTGGTAAGCCCAGCGACGAGACATTTCCCACCGATTAGTGCAATAGTCTTCAAAAGTCGAGAACTCTTGTCGGTAGAGACGCCGATCGCGGATATGGCGCAAAGCTTGCCCTATTTCCCAAAAAGCTTTCAAGCTCCGTTCGACTGTAGCTTCCAAGCTGCTTAATTCTAATGCTTCAGCATCAGTGAGCGTGCTCTGGGCAGACAATTCTTTAGCGTCGGCTTTGTTTGGCAGGCAGTCCTGTGCAACTCTCGCAGTGAGTTCAGCGCTGCGAACAACAGAGAAGTTATGTGCATCAGAACCGCGAACTGTGTTGGAGGATGACATTGATGTTCCGTCCGTCTTGCGCGGTGCAAGATTAAGTATTGCATAATGCAAGGGTAGTTGCGTAATCGATTAAGGCTTTGATTGCTCAAATTTTGTAGAAAGGCGGTAAAATACAGCAGGGGCAGTCAAAAATGCGATCGTCAAAAAAATGCTCAAACCTTGCAAACACAAGGACTTTACCTTATATGATGTATAGTGCCAGGTAATTTATCTGATTCTCAAAAGGTCTTGTCTCAATCCCTCCCTTTTGTAGCGAAGAGGTTAGACAACAGTTTCTATGCTACAGAAAGTAAAATAGTGTACGGTAATAGCGTCAGGTAAGCACTTGTGACTGTTAGCTCTGTGTCTTCTCTCATACTCGATCGCCAAAAGCGGCTGACTCAGTTGATCGAGCTGCTGCTGAAAGAAGGCTGGACTCAAAGCGCTTTAGCGTCCGCTATCGGAGTAGATTTTTCAACAATATATCGGTGGTTAAAAGGAAAAACGATACCCGAATCCGATTCTAAGAACTTTCGGCAACTGGCAAAGTTAAGCGGTGGCAGTACCAAGACTCTGCAACTTTATTTGGATGGAGAAATATCCCTATCAGTTTATCAACGCGGTTTGGATGAGGTGGCGATCGGTCAGGTGAGTGGCAGCAAGAGGGTAGGCTCTGAAAAAATTAAAAAAGAAGTTTTAGCAAAGATCTATTCCCTCGATCCAGATGATATTGCCGATATCATTTCTTCATCAGTAGCATTTTTAGCCAAACTTGTATAATTAGGTAACAAGCAGCCTACACCCTCACGGTTTTCGGTTGAGAAGCCGGAAAAGTCAGCGTCTCATTCCCCACTCCCCCTGACTTCTGGCGATCGCCGCTATTGCTCAGTCTTTTATGCTCTGAGCAATGTACCTCCTTACTCTATCAGACCTCAATCAAACTATTCATACTAGCCCACTACAAGAGCCACCTCTTGTTCCTTCCTATCTGCAAGAACGCTTGCAACTGCTTGTCAAGCAAATTTTAATGGGATTACCTGTCGAGCCAATTCTCAACAGTCACCCCCAGTTCCAGCAGTGGGTTTTCCAGCTCAAAGAACTATCGCCATCACTGTTTTTACCGCAGCGAAAACTGTTTGTTGACATTCCACTTCAAACAAAACTAGACCGAACAAAAAGGGGGGTGACAGAAGAAAATTCTTCCCCTTCTCCTCCATTTAAAGTGATACAAGTCCGTACAAATGTGGGTCTAGTCAAAGGAACACCCAGACTATTTGAGTGGGCGATTCGCCATCCTGTACTGACTTGGCAAGACCGAGTTAAGTTATGGGTAGCTGCCGAATTCTTCGAGATCAAGCCTCACAAGCTACAACTGATTATTTTGGCACTGCACCCGACTCAACCAGCAGAAAAAGTTCTGTTTGCCTGGGACAGCAAGCAACACCGACACACTCAAAATTGGCTTTTGACTACCATTGAACGAGAGAGAAAACAAACAGTTATCAAGCTCAATGGTCATCTAACACCTCAACCGAAGGAAGTAGCAACAGCTATCAATTTGGATGAAGTCAATTTGGATGAAATCAATTTGGATGAAGTCAACGAAGTGTCGATATAATCTGTTCAGACTGTGTATAGCTCTTCTGGATTTGTGGTGGGAACGGTAGTGTGAGCCTCTCGCGCGGGCTTTTCGGGCCGCATCACTAGAATTTTTCTGATCACCTAAAAATCGGGAGAACCGACTTTATAAAAAACTCCCTGAAAACCCTGTGACTTTAGTCCAGGGATGAAAGGGCATCGCAGGATTTATCCTGCCTACCAATTTCCCAACTACCAAATGCAGTAAAATTAATCAAGGGAGGTGAAAGTCAAATGTATGCAGTACAAAAAGATATCTGGCATTTAAAGGGATTCGACAAATCCATTGTAGAGCAACTGCTGAGATGGTCAAACAATCTGTTTAATGTCGGGACTTACGAAAGTCGGCAACGATACTTTAAAGACAAAAGTGCGGTTAAAT
Source organism: Microcoleus sp. T3_D1 (assembly GCF_036700405.1). Lineage (NCBI taxonomy): Bacteria > Bacillati > Cyanobacteriota > Cyanophyceae > Oscillatoriales > Microcoleaceae > Microcoleus > Microcoleus sp. T3_D1. The sequence continues at coordinate 10,888 of NZ_JAUBOV010000113.1, read as the reverse complement.
ATCCCGACTTGTACAGGATTGCTAAAACTAACGAAAATTACAGCTTACTTTACTCGCAAGTCGCGCAACAATCCCTTAAATCTGTTGCTGAATCTTTCAGCTCTTTCCGAGCCTTAGAAAGGTTAGCCAAAAAAGGGGAAATCAATCAAAAACCCAGATTGCCTAAGTACAGAACCAAAGGCGGTATGTACCAAGTTTCCTATCCGGGACAAGCCTTAAAAATAGTCGGCAATAGGGTAAGACTCCCTCTAGGAAAGCAAGGGAAAGAACACTTCGGGACAGATGCTCTCTGGATTCCACTACCAGAAAGGCTTAAGGGTTGCCAGATTAAAGAACTCAGGTTAATCCCTAGAAATGGTAAGGTCTGGATTGAATACGTCCATGAATCTCTTACCAAGCAAGCTCCTAGCTGTAGTCTCGAAGTAACAGGGATTCTGGGCATAGATCATGGTATCAACAACTGGCTAACTTGTGTTTCTAGCAATGGTAAGCCATTTATTATTGATGGTCATAAGCTGAAATCTTGGAACCAAGAGTTTAACAAACAAAAAGCCAGAGTTCAATCAGAACATTCCCGACATAAGCTACCTCAAGGATTCTCGTCAAAAAAACTGCAACAGTTATCGGAAAATCGCGCCAGAAGAATGAGAGATGCGGTTAATAAAGCTGTCAGAACTATCATAGATTATTGCGAAAGTTACCAAATTAATGTCATAGCCTTTGGTTGGAATAAAGGACAGAAGCAAGAGGTCAATATGGGAGGAAAAACCAATCAGAACTTTGTCCAAATACCGACAGCTAAAGTCAAAGAAAGATTACAACAAGAATGCGATTCTCTAGGATGGAGATTTGTAGAACAGGATGAATCTTACACTTCAAAAGCCAGCTTCTTAGACCGAGATTTTCTGCCAGTTAAAGTTGGTGAAAAACCTGACAATTGGCAACCATCAGGTAAAAGAATCAAAAGAGGTTTGTACCGTTCGGCGAGCGGATTAATACTGAATGCAGATGTAAATGGTGCTGCCAATATCATCCGAAAATCAAATGTAGCCATAGACTCAATTGTTGAGCGAGTGGGTAGTGGGTTGCTGACAAACCCTTTAAGAATCAAACTTTGGGTGGGTTCATCCCCCAAAGTTTGTCCTTAAGAATCCCCGTGTCTTCAGACCGGGGAGTGTCAATACCATCCTCCTATCGATAGACATCCACCTTCCGACGAAATTGCCCAAAAATCAATACTTTTCTTCTCTCCATAGGAGGATGACACTCTTTAATATGAGGAAAAACAATAGACTATGGATAAAATGTAGTAGGAATCTTAGCCGTGACTGCAACTACCGCCACCCAACCAAAAACAAGCCAACTAAAAACCATCCTGATAGTTGAAGATGACCCGATGATGCAGCTCGGTCTACAGCATATCCTCAATAACCAACCCCATTTAACAGTTGTCGCACAAGCTGTTAACGGCAACGAAGCCGTCAGTGCTGCACTGCAACACCAACCAGACATCGCCCTGATGGACATTGACTTACCCGGAATCGACGGTATTGCAGCCGCGCAGCAAATCAGAGCCGCACTGCCGCATACTCGCATCCTGATGCTCACCCACCACAGCAATCCAACTCAGGTAATGGCGGCTTTGTCAAGCGGCGCTCACGGCTACTGCGTTAAAGGCACTAACGCAGAACAACTTCTAGCAGCGATTACGACTGTGCAAGAAGGTGGCAGTTACCTAGACCCTAAGATTGCCGACTGCGTGCTGCAAAATCTCAAAACGCCACTGCCCGATAGCTATGCGAATGACGACATCAAGCTGACAGAACGGGAAATGCAGGTTTTGCAGCAGCTAGTTGAGGGTAAAAGCAATAAACAAATCGCTGCTCAACTAGGAATGAGCGTCCACACCGCCAAAGGTCATGTAGAGATGATTATAGCTAAATTTGAAGCGAGCGATCGCACCCACGCCGCCGTTAAAGCACTGCGTTTAGGGCTGGTTTAGGGCAGCCGTTAAAGCACTGCGTTTGGGGCTGGTTTAAGCGTGAGAACTAACAAACTAATATAGCAATCCATTTCTCGTACTTCCGAAGTGACATCGCGATCGACATTAGCTGTTCCTAGTGAAAACAAAACTTCTTCGAGATATTCTTTAGCTTCCGCGATAGTGAGTAAATCGCGTGAAGAAACTTTATTTCTAATTGTTCTGAAATAGGCGATCGTAATCGTATTTGATAAACTTTAGTCCTCAAAAATTAGGCTCTTCCGTACTTAGTGTGCTCGCGTTAACTTAAATTTATCCTCAAGGCTTTGCTAGGTAAGGCTTTGAGATTATTTATACCCTTAGCTTCCCCGTCAGGCCACTTGCGGTAGAGGGGCGATCGCCTTGAAATCCCAGCCAGCTAAGGTGTAGGGCATCAGAAAACTGATAATTTGGCACACTAAGTACGGAAGAGCCAAAAATTACAGTTTATGACAGCCTATCACTCTTCAAACTTTGGCAATGTCAACCAAAACCTCGCTCCTTTTCCCAATTTGCTATCAACGCCAATCTCTCCGCCGTGAGCCTCAACAATTTGCCTGCAAATGAAAAGTCCCAATCCCAATCCTTGTCTTAAACTAACTCCAACTCCCCTCGTATAAGGCTCGAATAATCTTGCACATTGTTCGGGCGAAATTCCGGCCCCATTATCTGCAACCGTACAGCGAACCATCTCACCTTCCTTTTTAGCTTCTACAGTCAAAATAAACCCAGACTGATTGTATTTAACAGCATTGTCGATCAGATTGCCAAACACCCGCCAGAGCTGCTGGGAATCAGCATTGACTAAAGGCAAATCGGCTGCAAAAAGCTGCTTAACCTTGACTCGATGCTGGTTGAGAATTGGTAATCTTTCAATAAGAATATTTTGGACTAAAGTGGGCAGCGACAGCGGCTTCATGGCTAAAGAAGCACTTTTCACATCAAACTGTTGTGTTGCTGTTAGTGACTCAATCAACTGGAGTTGGCGCGAACAACTTTGCACCATAACCTCCATAGTCCGCCTATCAATAGCAATGTTACTGCCAGCATCATTGAGGCGACTTCGCAGCAGCAGCGACATTCCCGATAGAGGCGATCGCAAATCGTGCGAAACAGCGTGCAACAGCATTCTTAAATTGGCTTCTGCTTGCTGTCTTTCTTGAATTTCCTGGCTGAGCTGAACATTTTGTGTAGCCAATTGCACGTTAGCGCAGCGAAGTTGTTGCTGTAAACGCTGCATTTTAAGTTGGGCAGATACCCGCGCTAACACTTCAACAGGCTCAAAAGGTTTTATAATGTAGTCAGCACCGCCCGCCTCAAACCCTTTTACTTTGTCAAATACGTCATCTAAAGCGCTGATGAAAATTATAGGGATATCACAAGTAGCTTCAGATGCTTTAAGTTGACGGCAGACTTCATAACCATCCATACCGGGCATTTTTATGTCTAGCAAAATCAAGTCGGGCGCTTGCAACTCTACTGCTTTTAAAGCTCGCTGTCCACTAATCAACTTCCTGACTTTGTAACCGTTTTCAATTAGCAATTGAGAAAGTAGTTGAATGTTAGCGGGAATATCGTCAACAATCAAAATGTCAGCCAAAAATTGTTTAGTTTGCTCCATTATCGATCGCCACCAAAGGACAGAGTTTTGAGTTTTTTCCGAATATTGCCAACTGCTATTTTCTCAGCCGCGCTGTTCGCACCAGCAGCATTAACAGGCGACTCAACATCAGCCACAGTCACGGGTTCTTCTGGATCGTTCGGATGTGGCAGCAATTGGTAAGCGAATCGAATCCGCTGATCCAGCTCTTCATCTATATTGAGCAGTTTACCCGTCTGCTGCTCTACTGATAAAGCTTTCGCCCGCCTTTCAAGCTGCGGTCTGATGCTGCTGTCCCACAGTTGTTCAGACTCTTTAGCTCGCTTTATGTCGCCGGGCCGCACCGGAATCTTGAGAGGGTAGGGAAATAAAGCTTCTGTCCCCGTTGCGTAGGCCGGTGAAGTGATGACGCACTTGCCTTGAGGAAACCTCAGAATTTCGTCAGGACTAATCAGCGGTTTCTTTTGCAACTGTTCGCTCCAGTTGACAGAACGGCTCGTTTGCTGCCCCGTCGAACTGCCGGTCGATCGATTTTTTACCAGCACTTCCACTTCCCCGTACCGCTTAGAATATTTCTCGGCTGTCTCAAAATCGCCGGGGTTGAAGAGGACATGAGTTGACAGAGCACTGGCGATCGCAGCCCCTTTTTTATCCCCATAGAGATTATAGAGTTGATTGAGCGATTGAATGCCAACAATCGGCACGCCGCCAGCAGAACGATATTCGTTAGCCCACTGATCCATTCTGTCAAACTTGAGAGATGGAAACTCGTCTAAGCAGTACAAAAATGGGTCAGAACGTACCCGACTCAAATTAGACACCACACATAAGTGAATAGCAGCAGCTAACAGCGGCCCCACTACAGTGCGTCTTTGGTCATCTAATTTGAAAATAATGCACTTTTTGCCTTCTAAAGCAATGGGAATCGTGCTGCGACCAATAAATGCCCGCAACAAATCTTTTTGAATGAAACTGGAGTAGGTTGCCTCTGCGGTGGCCTTAATGCCCGCCACAGTTTTTTCAGCATCTTTTGAACTTAATAACTGCGAAAAACTAGAGGCAATCCACCTGTCCATTTTGAGGGGATGACCGTCGGGTCGGTGCACGGCGTGGTCGATGCGCTTGACCAAATCTGGCAGTTGAATAATTGCGTACACAAAAGCTAAATCCGGGTAAGGACTGCTTTTTGCCAACTGCACTAAACCCTTCGCCATCAACTCGCCTGCTTTCTCAAAAAACTCATTGCCTTTACTCTCCCCCGGACTAGCATTTCGAGCAATAACTTGTCCAATTTCTGCTGCCATTACTGCATCTTGTGCATCTCTCATAAAATCCAGAGGATTGATAGTGCCGCTGTAAGCTTCCCCTGGCGCAAACACTTGCACATCGTAGCCATAGCGCACTGCAAGGGGTGCAAGCACTTTCATCTGGTCTCCTTTTTTGTCGTAAATAATGGCAGGAAAACCTTGCTGGAATGCACTTTCAACCATCCGGTCAATGACGCTGAATGTTTTGCCAGAACCCGGAGCACCAATGACTAAAGTTCCGCGTTCTGCGTGGGGAAACCAAACCGTCGGATTTGCACCTAATAGCGTTTGCAATCGAGCACTCAATCCCTGACAACCTTTAAACCAATAACTCGGCGTACCGCTCCACAAAGTAACGGGCTGCCGTTTTTTTTCTTTCATTTGCTTGAGGGCAGAGCCTGTGGCTGCCAATTTTTCAGCCGTCCCGCACAGCCGCCCGGAGGTAATTTTACCTTTCCCGTTTCCAACTAATTTGGAAGCAATAAGTAAGCCTGCCATTAGCCCTAACATTGCCAGTCCCTCTGGCTTCATAAACTGACCCAACAACCCGCCAAAATCTATGCTAGTTAACGAACGTTTAGGAGGTTGAGCTGCCATTGGTATCAAGGTAGCTTTGTTAATTTTAGGCAAAAATTGCAAATTGTTCATTTTTTTTAGGTCTTAAAGAACTAAATGTTTCAGCTAGCGGCTATCGCCTCAAGGGGGAGACAATGACAAAAATAGGTAAACAATGGTAAGAAGCAATAACGCGAAATCTCCAAGTAAGACAGTACAGAATTCTAGTGGAAAGTCCAACACGCAAAAGAACAAGAGTGCTGATTATTACGAGATAGATCCGGAGCTATTCAACAGTGAATACAACCAAACTCGCAAGCCCTCCTTGCCCTATGGAATCGTGATTAACGATAACCCAGCAGGTATTTTGCTCCCGAACGACCAGCTTGTCAAAGCGGAATGGCACGTAATGCCTAATGTTGAGGAATTGACAACGGTCGAACTAAGCGAAGAAGTGACAGGCTTACTGCTCCCAAAAGCGAGAATGTTGGTATTAGCTTGTGTGCCTGAGTACATCCGCTACAAAGATATTGAAGAAAATGGAGAATTAGCAGGTAGTTTTATTGGGCTTTACGACGAATATCGCGATTCCCTCGATAAAAAGACGCAGGAAGTGTGTTCCGAACACGCTCTCATCTTTCTAAATCCCAAAAACCAACCCCTGCATCAGGTACCGATTGTCGTCCGCTTCAAGAATGTAGCCCTCTGGAGCTTTAAGAGCGCTAGAGAAGAATTTTACCGCAATTTGGAACGGGCATTTGCTGATTGCTTTGGGAGAGATTACAGCGGTAAAAATGACAAGTGGCGCTCTTTGGGAGTGTTGAATGTCGAGTTTAGAGCTCTTAAAGAAGGGGAAGGCAAAAATAAATCGTTTTGCTGCAAAACTCACAGCATTACTCAGCCAACTGATGCTAATTTTCACAAGCTATTTCTCGGTCAAAAACCACAAAAGAAATTGATTTGGGGACTGCACAATAACATTGCTGGTTTCATTGAGGCTAGCGATGCCGGGTTGCCAGCTATAGCTGCTGGTGCGGAACCTGAAGTCCAGGCATTGCCAGAAAGCGTAACTAACCGCAAAAATCGAGGTAAATTGTCACCCCCTCGCAAAATTGCACAAGTTGAAGGAGGAACAGACTCAGAATTAGAGGAATTAGATGAATTTTCCGAGGCTGCTGAGGTTGAAGTTGAGGTTGATTCAGCAGAAGATTTTGACTTCGATGAACCCGCAGACTACTAAACACTAACTACTGAAAAGCTGGCTGTCAGCAAGTTGATAGGTAAGGCCGTCGTAGCAAAATTGAAGCTGGCGGCGGCCTTCTTTGGAAAGCTGATTCACTCCTAGACAAGGCAAACCCTCGTGTGAGGAACTGTCAGCCTTAAACAAAGGAGTTTTCTGCGGTTTATGGGGGTCGAGATAAGCTGCAAATACTTCTGTTGGCATTTGACTTGAATCATTAGGAATTAAGTAGCCAACATAAAGGCAGCCTTTTGTGCCGCACAGAGTGGAATTATTGAAATCATAAAGGTTCAGCCGTCCTACCGAGCCATTAACTTGCCACACTCGCATTCTCTTAATTGCTTCCGCCGCTGCACTTTGCCCAGCCGCTACTTTGAGTTCTGGAAGGCTGCTGTGTTCCTTTACAATTAGGGTTAAAGTTTCTTTTGGAGTGACTCGCAAAGCTTGTTGCCAAGAAGCTGGTGCGGTTGTTGCTGAACTAGAATTCGTGCAAGCAACTGTCCCCAATAATAGCGACAGGGCGGTAAAAACTGTCAAACCAATGCGAAACCAGTAACCAAGTTGATTTAACCAAACCGGGGGGTTGACAATCTTTTGGGTGCCTGCTGTTTGTTGCTTAACTCTATTTTGTTTAACCATTTGTTACTTCACTCCTACAAAATACAAGAAAAAACAGGACACTAAAGCAGAAGAAAAAGACAATAAAAGAGAGATTGTTTGGCTGAACTAAGCTGTTGTATGTCTAAATCTTACAGTCAATTTTTATGACTGACTTCGGGGAATACAAAACGACTCTACAATTTATATCCTGAACAGCTTAGAAGTCATATCTAATCAGTTGACATCGGAATTATTATCTCTCTCTTCTCTTTCTCTGTGTCCTCTGTGCCCTCTGTGGTTTAATCATTCCGATACCACCAATTTTGATATCAATGCCATAAAATTAATGGTTTCAGCAATTAAAAACGTCCTGGTTGTAGAGAAGGTTGTTAGACTTGTTAATAACTTGCTTTTCCACCTCCTCTTTCCCCTGGTTCAATGGGAGAGTGCAGCCGTGCCAAAACTAATTGCTAGTCCCAAACCGATTAGAATCATAAAAAAATGCTGCTTTCGCTTGTAAAAAAGTCGAATTAAGAACCACATTCCCATCAAAAAAGAGCTAATGAACAGCGCAACCTTAATACTCCCACTAGCATTTAAAGTAATGCCGGAGTCGACCGAGTTGCTGATGCCATTGCTGTCACCAGAATTAGCTTGGCAATTGTCGCTGGTATTGTGGTTATAAAGCTCTCGAACTTTTTCCCCGTACTGTTTGAGAGAGTAGCCGCCTAAAATGTTGGAATAGCTGGCATCAATTTTACTGCCAGAACCCCCAAAGTGTTTCTGTGCTACTCGCTCAATTAAGCGATCGCCCTTGAACACCTGCCCAGTTTTAGGGTCAATTTCCTGTTGGCTGCTGACTAAGTTCTCAGCTAGAGAATTTTGCAAGACTTTATCCTGAACAGCAGGAGGAAAATATTGGAAGAGTTCCTCTCTTGTAGGTTTTTGGCCTTTGTTGACGTTCAGGATAAAGTTAGTCCCCCCTGGAATTGAGCTGACAGCACGCTGCACCTCTTCCCGGTAACTCATCAACTGATAGCGACCGATCGCCCGCCCGCAGTTGCGAGATCCTTCGGTACAAACGATCTCGCCAATAGCTTCGTAATCGCCACTGGCTGCATTTTCCAAATTGGCGATTCCTTCGGAAAGCTTTGCTAACGCCTCCCCTAATGAAGCTACATCCACACCGTTAACGTAAGTTGCGGGGCGCGCGCACTCTCGCTTGGATTCAGGTAGAGGCTGAGTGGGTAAAGGGTTTTCTTTAGCGTGATTTGAACTCAACGGTTTTGAAGGTTTTGTTTCAGATGCGACACCTTTTGAACGCGAAATACTGTTAGAAGAACCGCCCTCTAATCGACCGACAAACATAGGTGAATTAACGCTGTAACTGAGAAACGGAACCGGACCAATAATGTAAGGCGATTTGCCGCAGGGCAAACTAAACCTGAAGTACAGAGCCGTGTCAACAGTATCGCTGGTTTCTGACGGTTCCATTACCACTACTTTAAACACTTCCCCAAAAGGATGCCTGCCCGTCGGTTCCCAACCGCTCAAACAGCCAGAACCGCCTCGTACTTCCTGATATTTGCCGCTAATCCACTGCTTGCCTTCTAGCGGCCCTGTGGCGCGGCGACCGACGTTTTCCATGTCGTCGAATTCGATATAAGCGCAATCTTTCTCGCAGGCTACCGCAAATCCTTCTACATCAGAACCAGAAATTGTGTTATTGCGCTTGCTCTCGTACCGACTGTAAATCATGTCAATTCGCATGATTGTGCTGCCAATAGACGCAATAGGAACCGGAAAATTAGAAAGCGGGACTTGACTCAGCAGCGGAATATTGCTGATGAGTTCCTCTGACCAGCCAGAGAACTGTTCCAAATTTACGCTATTAAGATTGGGAATTTGGGCGAGTGCAAACTCAGATAGGTCAATTTGGTTAAGTTTTGCCTGCGCTAGTTGCGGTACTTGTTTTACAGCTTGACCAATTGGTAATTGGTTGATGTTAGGGTTCACTCCGGCTATTTGAGAAGATAAAGAAGCAATTGGAGGAACATCGCTCAATTGAAATTGGCTAAGATTCGGAACAATTTCAGCCAAGTGACCGACAGTTTGCTTACCAGCTAAGGGAAATGCTGACAAGCTGATATTCTCTAAATTGATATCCCCTAGTGCCAATTGTTCAATTGCTTGCAAAGACAGAATTTCAGGTTTTACATCGTTAATGTCCCCCAGCTTCAAGATGTTGTCAACAGAAGTGCCGGCTTGCCAGCTTCGACCGCCAGAACTTCCAGAACTAGCAACCGCAGGCAGGGAACTAAAGGTAATCTGGCTCCAATCTGGCAGCAAAACTCTAGATTGTTCTTTTTCCCAAATTTTAGTAGGTAAGGGACTGGCGCTAGCAATTAATGGAAAGCTTAAGAAAGTAATGCAGATGAAAGCAAAAATTAGGCAGAGTGTACTGGCAGCTATTAAGGCAGAGCCTATCTGGCTTGATTTTTTTAACGGCTTGGGACTGTTCATGGAAATCCTCTGGATGTTAACTAAAATTAGGTAAAAAAAACTGCTCTATTCTTTCTAATTTGGAAAAACTTTCAACTGTTTTTAAAACATTACGAAAAATAGAGCAGTATTGCATGCAGAAATTACCCATCAGCTAAATCCCTCTCCCCCTCTCTCCCCCTCTCTCCCTCTCGCCCTCTCTACCTTTCTCCCTCTTTTCCTCTCCATTTTAGGAATTACCCAAAAACCCGGTTTTTCTATGTAATTCCGTCATTTTAGGTTGAGGATGAGAACGAGAAACTGGGTTTTTTAGGTTGATGCGTCCAGGACTGCATTTCTTGATCTTCGCTTTTTCTTTAATCAAGCTCCAGCTCCAACTGTGGATTCGGGCGGACTGCTGAATCTGTCCAAGGAGTATCTGCTAAGTTTGACAAGTCATAGACATTTTCTTGGTAAGCGTTGTCAAAATTACCTTGACGAACTTCCCTTGATGACGAGTAACCGACAGTCAGATCGGGTTCCGATTCGTAACCGGAGTTGTTATATCCAGAATTAGGTTCAACTGATGGAGTGTGCATAGTTTTTATCAGTTCATGTGGTCAACAATTCCAATTTAAATCGCATCTAGTTCCTGCAACTTCATCCCTGTGAGCGATTTCGTTCAGTAAAAATTACCCCCTCCATTTGGAGGGGGCAGCTCTATGAAAGTTGTTTAGAACGCCAGTTCAGTAAAAGAGGTTGACAAAAAGTATCAAGTATAAGCGCTCGCCTCAATTTAAGCTAGTAATTCAACTTGACATTCATATTTTGTAGTTTCTCTTTTAACCATTCCTCAAACAGAAGATTTTCCAAATTTCGCTGATAAATTTATCAACGTTAGAAACTGTATTAGGCTATAATCTAGTTATCGAGTTAGGTGTTGCAATTGAATCGCCCCATCCAGCTTCTTCGAGTTCGAGATATGCAGGTGGTTGATGCCATCCTGACCGGGAGCATAACACTTATGCGATGAGTAGAAATACTCACCAATACTATGTCCCTCATTAGTCCATAATTAAATATGT
>NZ_JAUBOV010000112.1:0-17392 GCF_036700405.1 Microcoleus sp. T3_D1 | reverse complement strand
TTGTTCAAGGCGGTTGAAACCGCTACCGACTTTTCCCCGTGTCTAAAGCCAGGGGCTTGCGTCTCGTTTTCCGGTCACCAAGAACGAAGGGAAAGCCCAGGGCTGGAAAACGCAAGTTTAGGCGACAGACAACACACTTCAGTATGTCGTTCTAATTAAACGTAAAGCGCTGTTCTTTTAGCTCCCCGACAACTTCTGCGAAGTCGGGAAGCTGGGTATTCTCTTTTATAGTTAAATAAAAATCTTAAAAACAAAAAGTCAGAAGCTGGAATTTTCCAACTTCTGACTTTTACTAACTCCCCGGGTAGGATTTGAACCTACGACCAATCGGTTACACTTATCCCAACGTTTCCGAAGGGGGCGGACTATTTCATCATCCCTACAAATCATGTTTGCGATCTGTCGTCGGATGTCGGGCGCTATGAGATTTATTGGTTAGGCTCCTCATCTCTAGTCTCTGCACCTTTCCGGCTACTTGCGATCGTAACCGCTGCCTTTCGCCAGACTTGGCTCAAGATTGCCGCCACCCGAAGTGCTGCGGTTTCCTTGAATTCACCCGATTTTTCAGTACCCGTTACCGGATAGAGCTGCTATGTCACTAGGGCTTTTGGTTGATGCCAAAGGCTTGCATTCATTACAGCCGACCGCTCTGCCACTGAGCTACCGAGGATTGGGGGTTTTTGTTACCCACATTTACTAACAATAGCTGAACTTACTCGATTTGGCAAGGCCTTTGAGAAACTTTTTTTTTATCAGACAGCGAGCGGGTTTCAGCAGCTAATGCAGCCCCATTCTCAACTTGGCGAGGCGCTGCTGGGATTCTGGATCGAGGGAACTGGCGAGAAAGCGACTGGAATTTTGTTTGCGGGATTTGTGCCGGCGCTCGCTGCGGCGGGCAGTGGATTCTACGTCAGCCGCTAGTTGTTCGGCGGACATCCATTCGGCACCGTAGCCGACTACGGTCAATTGCTGCGCTCGGTCGGAGGTGGCGACAATCATGCGGCCTTTGCCTTTGACCGATCGCAACTCGTAGCGCAAACTAGCACAAGATTTTTCAATATAAGTATCTGCTGTCTGACCGAAGTCAGTGTAGTGCACCGATAAATTTTTAGTAATAATTTCTTTAACGCCGGGAGTATCTCGATAGTGCGCGTCAAATACAAGTCGAGCCTCAAAATCTTGAACGGCGCTGTAGTTAACTAAAACCTCAATCAACTCGCGGCGTGCTGTTTCGAGTTCGTCGCGATCGCGCTTCTCTCGGAGTCGAGGCCAAAGTCCAATTATGTTATAGCCGTCTACAAGTAAAACTGCTTGTGATACATAGGGTGACATGGTTCAAGGCTGAAGAGCTCCAGCACGTATAGGACATTATTTGCATTGTTCATCAAAGCTTTTGTTCAATAATATTACCTATTGATGTGTAATTGCTAGGTTACATCGCAATAATTAAACCCCCCAGAGCCAGCTTTACCTGAGTTTTGGGGGGTTTAATTAACGGATAAATTTTCCGGCTTATTCGGCAGATTCGAGCGATACGGGCGATGGCTTACGCCCCGCTTCGCTACGTACAACTGTCGGCAGGGATATTTTCTCAACAGCAGGAGTACAACCGAGCCACTGCACCGACAACTCGGCAAACTGCTGCGGGGGGCCGCTCACGCAAAAACGAGTCGGTAACGCAGTACCAGGATTCCGCAGCCCCAAAAGCTCCAATTCTCTAGCAGCAGCAGCCACCACCCGTACCGCAGGATCGATCGATGTCACCCCAGCCGGCAAAAGCGAGCGAAGCACAGGAGCCAACAGCGGATAATGAGTGCAGCCGTAAATCAGGGTATCGATGCGCTGCTGAATCAAAGGAGCCAAATATTCCCGAGCCACCTCACAAGTATAAGGGTCGTGAATCCGGTTTTGCTCCACCAGCGGCACAAAAGCCGGACAGCTAACCTGCCACACTAGGCAAGAATCGTCCATCTCCAAAATCGCATTTCGATAAGCATTGCTAGCAGCCGTAGCAGGAGTTGCGATGACCCCGATCCGTTTGCCTTGCTGCACCGCAGCCTGCGCCCCCGGCAGAATTACTCCCAGCACCGGGATATCAAATTCCGCCTGCACCATCTCCATCGCCAAAGCAGAACTGGTGTTGCAGGCCATAATGACCATTTTCACATCCTGTTCCACCAACCAGGCCATAATTTCGCGGACAAACTCCACAATTTCCGACGGCGTGCGAGTGCCGTAAGGCAGCCTCGCCGTATCTCCAAAATAAAGTATCGATTCGTTGGGCAATTGTCGGTACAACTGGGTCAAAACAGTCAAACCGCCCACGCCGCTGTCAAAAATACCGATTCTTTGTTGTCCAGAGTCTGTTGTCATTTGTTAATTGTCAATAGTCGGTTGTCAATAGTCAGCAGGCACCAGGCATCAGCCATCACTCATGAGTCATCAGGAAAAATTACCAATTACCAATGCCGAATTACCAATTACCAATCCCTCCGGCAATATATTATCTTTGTTGAAGATAAAGTAAAATGCCGCGAGCGATCGAAGCCGCCATTTGACTGCGGTAAGCTGGGTCAGACAGCCTAGCAGCATCATCAGCACCCGTCACAAAACCCACCTCCAGCAAAACAGAAGGCATAGAAGTCTTCCTCAAAACATAAAATCGCGCCTGCCGCACTCGGCGGTCATTCGCCCCCGTCCCCTCCAAAATACTGGCGTGAATCACCCTGGCCAAATCTTGGCCGTTATTGAAATAATAAGTCTCAATCCCATTGATATCCGGCCGACTCATATTAATCGCATTAGCGTGAATGCTGACAAACAAAGTAGCATTCACCCGTTCCGCCAAAGAAACTCTGGGGTCCAGGTCGATTTCCCTATCGTCAGTCCGAGTCATCACCGCCTGCACCCCTTGCTGTTCCAGCAGCCTCGCCACCTGAAGCGAGATATCCAAAACAATCTCCTTTTCCTGAATGCCCTGAATCCCGACTGCCCCCGGATCGCGGCCACCGTGACCAGGATCGATCGCTACTACGGCGCGGCGGTTAGAAGCTTGGGGCAAATCATCGGTTCCGAAAGTCCTTCTCGGCAAAGGCTGCAAATTGGGAGTGCGAGTCAAAGGCTGCGCGCTAGCATTCGATCGCAACTGCAAAGACAGCAACTGCGGGTTCGGTCTCGTCACCCGGCCTACCTCTACCCCCGATCGCGGCTGCACCCAAACCACCACAGTCTCCGCATCTTCTTGGCTGGCACTAAACGATACAGGACTGTTGGCATCTAGCTGAGGAATTTCGCCCGTCAGGACACTAGAGGCGATCCTGATCCAGTAAGCTCTCGACGCCTGATCCCACCCGCTGGTATAGGAGACTTGGCGGTCAGTTCTCACCACCAGTTGCGTGCCGTTACTGGCTAAATCAATTGACTGAACTCTCGCTAAATTTCCTTGAGCTTGTCTAGCCGGAGGGTCTACAGTCAGGCGGCGGGGAACCGAGGGCTGTCTTAATACACCTCCCGGCAATAGCACAACCCCGCCCAAATTGCTCACAGACGCCCGCCACTGAGTATTAGGACTCTTCATCCGCAAAGTCACGCGGGTAACGGGCGGGTCTGTTGGTAGTTCCCGGACTTCAATCTTGTCAACCCCGTGCTGACCGTTCGTTTGAGGCTGTTGGCTGCTTAGGCCCGGCGCTAAACTCGCTCCTTCAATATCGAGGGTGGCGATGTCCCCAGCCCGACTTTGTTCAAAATTAATTTGGGGGCGACCGCCCGCAGTGCGGACTAAAAAACCGTCCGCCGTCACCTGAACGTTCTGAACTACAGTCGCCTCAGCCGACTGGGCTTGGGATGCTGAAGGTTCAACCGATAACCTTTCTCCCCCTGGCTCTGAAATCGGATTTTGAGTTTCTCCCCGCACCGGCGTTGGCAAATCCACTGTCCACTCGCTCGGAGAAATACCCCGGAATTTTACTTGTTCGGGGTCTATAGTAAACCCGTCTCTGATCTCGACCACAATTCTGGTCGTATTGTTGTCAAACTGCCCTACCCGCACCGATTCGATCGCCCCTGAGAGCGGTCTGCTGACCGAGGGACGACCCAGACTCGTCCCCGGCAAGTCGATTACCAACCGCATCGGGTTGAAAATCAGTTGAGCCTTGGGTTGTACTCCCCCCTCTGTTGTAATGTAAAGCCGGTTCTCTGAATCATCAAACCGCCAAGATTGCAGTCTAGCTGCTTCGGCGGCTCCGGCGAGCAAAAATACACTTAAGAAACTCGGTAGTAGCCAGTGGAATTTCACGACAGTTTTTTCCTCGTTTGCGTTACTGCCAAAAGCTGGAAGGGCGCTGCTTGCCCTCAGAGGCTTTCAGCAGTTAGCCGCCAGCAGACCGGGGGCACGGGGGCCGTCAGTTGTTGGCTAAATTGACTTTTTTATGCGTTAACAGGCTCCCAAATGCCAGATCCCGGCATTTTTGAACTTTCCCGTATACGTGGGGGCGATCGGTTATAAGCAGACTGAAAGATTGTGGACACAAGGGAAGGTATTTATTTTTAGGAGCAAGAGACAAGGTGTTTCTTGAAGTTAGAAGGTACAAGTTAGAAGGTAGAATTTTACCGATCTTCCAGGGAGGGGTTTCATAGCTTTTTAATGTTGGCGAAGCTCGTTACGGCCAGGGTTATAATCCGCTTTACACTTGCGTTTTGTTCTAACTTTTCCTCAACTACCTCAATAACTTAACAACTTACCTCGGTAACAATCCGGATTTCCCAGATTTAGGTAACTTTTCAAGGCCGCCAAATGTTAGTCCCAGACAAACTGACATATTCTTTGGCAAAAGCTTTTTTGCTAACACATTGACAGTTAAATACAACTACATATCGCCCCTGCTCTTTCTTTTCTGATTTTTTTAATCAGTGGTTTTCGGTGCTGCTTGAAATTTAGTGGGGCGATCGTGATCGCGCCCGCCAATTTAACACTATGATAGCTAGTCCATGTTTTCAGCAGTAACGGGAGAGTTTTGTGTGTTACTTTGGTCGGCAATGCTTTGTACTTTAGACTCTTTTTGAGTGTACGATCGACAGCCAGAGCATTGGTTGGTTGACCTGAGAAAAAGTTTTGACCGTAGATATTGTTATCGCAGTTGTAAAGTTTGTTGGACAGCAAAGACAATCGATCGGCTTCTGGGTAAAACCTGTGATTTGGTTTAATGACTTGCCTTTCGACTAACTGCATAACTTCGATGTGTACTACCAGTTAGAGAAGATACACTATCTTGGTGATTGTGTCAATCTCTGAGCTTCTCAAAGAAGCAACCATCAATAACAGTAGATACATGACATCACAGAAAGACGGAGACTTACTTTGCTCCATGAGTCGTCCACCTAAAATGCGACAAGGGGGCGGACGCTATAACCGAGGCGGATATATCGAGCTCCGCGAGTACCGCCAACGGATTAGCGTCTGGGAAATTGTCGCCAATAAATAAGTTGCCCGACAGGGCATCCTTGTTTTTAGGACTAATATTCATAGCCATCAGCCTTATGAATAGTTGTCAGATGTTTTGGATGCACGTCAAAACATTTGTCTCTTGCGGTTAGCTTAAAACTTGGTCTAAACCGAATTGCAATTCTGCCTGTGTAGCTTCCTGCATATTTTCCAGTGAGGACGTTAGCTTTCACCAAGTCCCCAGTTTGAAAACCCATGAAGAACTTTTGGGCCGGTGCATGACGAATGGGGTTGAACTCAACGGGTTTGTCACCTCCCCCGCTGGTCTTCAAAACCGTGCTTGAAAGATTTCCCTTCACACGGCTCCTCAACTGTGGACGCTTTGTCATAGCAAGCCTCTTGCCGTTATTCAGGTTTAGGGGGGAGTGTGGCGTTTGCCTATCTCATCTTTGGGGGTTAGATAAATAACGGAGATTCATCTATCAATACTCCGTAGATTCCAACCTGCCGTTGTTTCCCTTCAGCGTGATTTCTCTCATATGTTTAGTTACCGTGTATCTGGTCGTGACAGATTGTGTGTACAAGTTCAAGGTTTCCCCATGAATTGTTTTTGTGATTTTTGTCCTTATGGTGGACTTCCGTATCCAGTACATCGGTAATATATAACCCACAATGAGTACATCTTTGTCTTTGTTGCTTGAGCAGAATTGATTTTCGTTTAGGCAACTCAGGATGTTTTCCAGTTCTTGCAGCCCAGTAAGCTATATCACCGTCGTAGGGGCTTTTTTCGCCTTTGACCTTCACATACTCGTCTTTAGTGCCAGGACTGATGACTTTCGTGTCGGAATATTTATATAGCGTTGCCCCTGTTTTTGTGTCGGTGAATTCCCAGCCTTCCCCTCTGTTTATACCCCAGTAGCGTCCAGCTATCCAGGTTTTATTCTTATTGGAGTGGCGACGTTTTGCCCATCGCCGTAGTCTTTGGTACATCAGGTGGTCTAGCGTATGGAATGTTTTAGAGCTATTGACTGTCCTGTAATAGTTCGCCCATCCCCGAACAACGGAGTTAAGTTCTTCTATTAGCCCTGCCTGGGGTTTGGCTTTTGCTTTACCCTCCAAGATTAAGTTATGGAGTTTGTCCAAGTGAGCCTGTACCTTATCTTTGGCTGGGGTGATTAATGTATTGAAATTAAAGCCAAGTCTTTTGATTTTGTCTTTTGTCCGGGATTGGTGTTTTCCAACTTCGTATTGTTGGATGTGAAAACCCAAGAAGTTGAACCCAGTTTCATACTCTTTTCCTCCGTCAAGAGTATGTGTGATTCTAGTTTTTTCTGGCTTTAATTCCCAACCCATGTCTTGAAGCCAATCAGCTACTACTTTTTGGGCTTGTTGGATGGTTTTTAGGTCTTCGTGCAGTATTACAAAGTCATCGGCATATCTGATTAACCGAACGGTATTACTTGTGTACCGTTTTCTTTTTCCTTGAGGGGAAACGTAATATCCCCCGCCAAAGGATTGGTTGAGCAGTTCTTCTATGCCGTGAAGGGCAACGTTAGCCAGAAGGGGGGAAATTACGCCCCCTTGCGGGGTTCCCTCTGTGGTGTCGAAGTATTTCATTCCATCCAATACTCCACATCGCAACCAGGCTTCGATTTGCCTACGAAGGTGCGGCATGGTATTCAATTTTGTGAGTAGAGCTTCATGGTTTATACGGTCGAAACACTTGGCAATATCCGCATCTAATACCCATTTGGGCATCTTTTGGATACTGCTGTTGATAGCATCAATCGCATCTTGGCATGAGCGTCCTTTCCTAAACCCATAACTATTTGGCTCGAAGCGAGCCTCCCATTCTGGGTTAAGAGCTAGTTCCACTAGCTTCTGCTTCGCTCTGTCTCTCATGACGGGTATACCAAGGGGGCGTTTCTCATCTCGACCGGGTTTGTCTATCCAAACTCTTCGCGTCGGCATTGCCTTACCATCTATTCGCAGGTTCTTAGCAAGTTCCAATCTCTGACGTGGGGATAACGCTTTCACCCCATCGACGCCAGCGGTTTTCTTGCCTTTGTTCTCCTGCGTGACCCGCCTGACAGCCAGAAGCTTTGCAGCTCTGGACTTAATCAGTAGCTTCTGTAGCTTCCGAACTTGAGGAGTTTCACCACGCTGCGAGGCTGTGTAGATGCGCTTTTGTAGCTTATAAACCTTACGTTCCAGCTTGCGCCAGGGAATGTCCTTCCACTCGTCAGGCTTACCATCCGTACTCTGGTTTTCACATTTTGGGTTACTTGCCTTCATCTCACGGTATATGTACTACTACTTGTACCTCTACATCTTCCAAACAGTCGGACTTCTGTCTGCATATCCTTGGGCTTTCCCCAAGGCGTTAGCTTCTGAAGCCATCCTATTCCCCTGCCTCATGCGGCTGACTACCTGCTCAGAGTATCGACCTACTCGGAGAGATGACAGGGGACTTAATTCGTTCCTGATTGACCTAATTGCGTCAGGGGTGGGTTCTCACACTCCTCCGGGGTTAGTATAGTTATCTAGCTGATAACTTGCGTGAACGCTTTCTGGTGACGGATTCAATTCACCAGCCACATTTCCCCATTGTCTTTTTGACGGCTGCGGTCATAGCTTTTGGCTATTCTCTCCTCATTTCCGCAGCTTCAAATTAACGAAGGTTTCAAGTGAGTTTACTGAACGTTAACCCGTCCTAACTTAGCTAGCCAGATTATCCTCTGAGGTAAGGTTTATCTGTCGTTTCTCCCCCCTGCTGATTTCCAGATTTTGACAGTCAGTCGCCATCCTGGGGGAGATGCTTCAACCTAAGCGTCAAGGCGGCAGGAATTACCCTTATTAGGGTTCACCTACAGGTCAATCAAGTTGTCAAGGTTCTGTTCCAACCACTACGAGAGGTTGGTTCTCCTTGCCCCTAGTTCGTTTCAGGCTGCATAGCCTTCCACTTTGTAGGGAACGAATCGCACGAAGCCAAATCTGTCGGTTCCGCAGCGCTGTCTTCTTCCGTGTCCCTTAGCCTTAATTAGCAAAGGTTTCACGCTATTTAGCAGTAGTCTTTCGGGAGTTGATTCCCCGACACAAGCTGCATCAGTCCAATGCTGTTTTTCTATTCCCCTGGTTTGGCGGTTGAATTTTGTTCGTCCCCCTGAACCCAATTCCACGGGCAGTCCGGTTAACTGTAGTCTTCTGTATAGCTCCCAACGAGTAGCATTGACGGCTGCTGCATCCAGTAGAGGTGTCTTGGCTTGGGCTAGTATCCGCTGAAGGATTTCAGGTTTTTTCTTGAGAAATTCTTCAACGGGTTTACTTCCCTTGGCTTGGTTGCAGGAATGGCAACTAAGACACAGATTGCTGACCCGATTACTTCCTCCCTTAGACTTGGCGAGAATATGCTCAACCTCGAAAGGAACATTTGTCGCACCGCAATAAGCGCACTTCCTATTCCATTTTTGCAGTAAATATTCCTTAATTTCAAAACCGAATAATTCGCCCCTTTGATATTCGATTCCAGAAATTTCAGGATTCTGGAACTGTTGTAAATCGAAACGCACCAATTCTTGAGAAATGGCGGTAACGGGACAGACCTTTCTGATTCGCCTAACCCAGGTTTCAATATTGGCAACACGGCTATCAAGAGATGGTGGCAACCATCCTGTTTTACGGGTTCTGTTTAAAAAACGGGGTTGGCGGTAACGGGTCTTTCTGTTGCGACGCCCTCTTCTGAGCGTTCTGCGAGATTCGAGAGTATCTTTAATTTGTTGCCCTCGGTGAGCAATTTCTAATGCGTTCGTGACGCGACCTGTTTGCTCTTGAACCACGGCAATACCCGTAGTTTTGCTACCTGGGTCAATTTTGATTCGGTGACAGTGAGTTACCGAATCTTCGAGAATCCTATCCTGTAAAACAATGGTAAACGGATAGCGTTTAAAAACCTTAGCCCTCCCTTTTTTCAATAGTTCTCTTGCCCGTGCCCGGTGGCATGGGTCAAGAGGTTTCAAGTTTTTATCTAGGACAAATGTACGCATTACTGCATCACTCAATTTCTTGGTTAAGTTTGCCTCGACGATGTTAAGACTCGGTACTATCTGAGCAACACTGGCTTTCCCTTAATCACCTGTTTAATTGCTCGGTTGTAGAGCTTGAAACTGGCACGCATTTCAAGGTACGAAGTTTAACGCTTGGTCTTAACGCCTGCTAGTCAAGAACTAGCCGTCTGGTCAACAGGCTTTTTCAAGCCCACACCAGACCCTTCGGGTTGGTGTGCGGTAGTTGACGTCTAATCAACAGTGCTGCAATTCGCTCTCGCCCATAGGTGCAAAATTCCGGCTCATCCAGTTCAAAATGGCTTGATTTACTTGTTCCGGGCATTCATCCTGGGGACAGTGGCCCGCATTGTCTAATTCAACTAGCTCTAAATAATTGGGGTTGCATTCGACAAATTGGTGGGGTCGGGCGAACCGAGGGGGAATCATCCGGTCTTGTTTGCCCCAAATTAACAGCATCGGGATTCTTAAATTTCGCAGCACAGTCTTGACACTGGGGCAAAATTGTGAACTGCCTACAGCTTTAAATAAAGCGCAGAAGGCGCGGGCTGCTCCCCGATCGCCCGCTGGCCCTGCTAGAATTTCCACTAATTCGTCGGTAACAGCTTCGGGGTTGGAGTAGGCAAAGCCAACCCAGCGACGGACAAAGGAAGGCTTGCGGGCAAAATAAAACAGAGGCCTGAGTACGATCGGAGAAACAAACAAACTTTCAACGGCTTCGATCGCCGGAAGCAGCCATCCAGGCACCGCCTCGGCTCGCACAGAGGGGTCTGGGAGGCTAATCATCACCGTGCCGGCCACCATGTCCGGGTGAGCGGCGGCGACGGCCAGACAAATTAGCGAGCCGATCGAGTTTCCTGCCAATATTACTGGCTCTCTGATAAAAGTTAGCCAAAAATCATAAACTTGATCGACCCACAAAGAGACAGAATAGTCGATCGGAGCTTTTTGGGAAGCGCCAAACCCCAACAAATCCAAGGCGTAAACCGTTTGGTTTTCGGCGAGTTGGGCGAGATTTTGTCGCCAGTGACCGATCGAAGCTCCAAACCCGTGCAGTAAAATAATCGGCGTTCCCGATGCGTGCGGGGCAATTGCCGGGGCCGCAGAATCTTGAGATTCGATCGCGTCTTGATTTCGCCCCAAAACCGGCCGCAAATAAGTGTAGCGAGTTTGCCAACCCCGCCACATCCAGTCTCGTTGAGTTCCCACCCGTTGGTGCCACAGCAGAGAATTTGTCAATTTTGCCTCAGATCGCAACATAAATTTACACTTGCTTATACCTATTGTACAAGGCACATCAGGCGACTTGGGTGACTTGCCAGACCGGGCGAGATGGGCTAGGAAAAGCGGTTGTACCTCATCCTTAAGCTTTTACCCTGAATTTTTGAGGGTTTTGTCATCGATCGGGCCTGGGGGCGGGCGATCGTGTGTGAAGTTAAAATAAAACTAGACAGAAACTCAGCCAGACTGAGTAGAATAGCAAGTATTGTAAGAATTCATTTACGATCGTCCAAATATTCCCCAAGGCTTTAGCGGAGGGGACACAGGGCGCGGTAGTACGTCCGGTAAGGGTAACACCTTATAAAACAGTTCGATCGTCAATCGTGAAAAATTGACCGATCAAACCTGTAACTATCAAGAAGCTTCGCTATTAAACTACTGCTTGTAAAACCATTCATGCCTGTGATTGAAAGAAGACAAAATCGCAACCTACCCCAGATCAACGAAAATATTCGATACCCCAAAATCCGGGTAATCGATACCGACGGCGCGCAACTAGGGATATTGACGCCTGCAGAAGCGCTGCGCCTCGCAGAAGAAAAAGAACTCGATCTCGTACTTGTCAGCGACAAAGCTGACCCGCCCGTATGCCGGGTAATGGACTATGGGAAGTACAAATTCGAGCAGGAAAAGAAAGCGCGAGAAGCAAAGCGGAAGCAGCACACTGCCGATGTTAAAGAAGTGAAGATGCGCTACAAAATTGAAGAACACGACTACCAAGTGCGCCTCAAACTAGCAGACCGCTTTATCAAATCTGGGGACAAAGTAAAAGCCACGATCATGTTCAGAGGTCGGGAAATCCAACACAGCAACCTCGCAGAGGACTTGCTGAAGCGCATGGCCACAGATTTGCAGGAAATCGCAGAAGTGCAGCAAGCCCCCAAAAAAGAAGGACGCAGTATGATGATGCTGCTGTCGCCAAAGAAAGTATAAATAGATAGTCATTAGTGAGCAGTCATCAGTCATAAACTGGTGACTGATAGCTGATGACTTCCGAAGTTAGTCAGGAATAAGCTACCACACAGGGAAATCAACGCTGCATGGAAAATTTTCAAATCAGCGGTTCGGCGGGAGTAAGACAAGGAGTGCTACGATCGCTCAACCTGCGATCGGAAGAAGTAGAGCGAACCTTACTGATGTTCCTCGTCTACACTCTAACCTCCGTCGGGCTGATCTGGCTGGAACTCAGCACAGTAGGTCTGTTTTTAGACGAGTACGGTGCCGACAAAATGCCTTTTATCTACATAGCCAGCGCCTTTATCGGTTCGGGCTTGGGATTTGTCTACTCGTGGCTGCAAAAAATCCTGCCGCTGAGGCGCACCGTCGTAGTGGTTCTGGGCATGATGTCGGTACCGCTATTTTTGTTTCGATTCGGAATAGGCTACGAAAATACTAAGATAGCTGGCATCAGCATCGCTTTTATTACTATTTTTTTGATGTGGCTGTGGGTGGAAGCTTGCTATGTCCTCAATGACCTTAATACTTCTATCACTTCCAACCAACTGTTTAATATTAGAGAAATCAAGCGCACCTATCCGCTAGTCAGTAGCGGCTATCTAGTAGCTGGAGTAGTCAGCGGATTTTCTCTGCCTGTTTTGCTGTACGTAGTCGGACTCAAAAACGTTACCCTCATATCGGGGCTGATGGTGGCGACAGGCTCGGTGTTGCTCTACTACCTCACGGAAAAATACAGCCAAGCATTCCCGGAAACGGCTCACTGGACGGATGACGACGAAGACGACGACCAAGAAGAATTTACCGCCCGCAAAGTTACAGGCCCACTTCAAAAATACGCCGTACCTCTAGTCAGTTTCTTCATCCTCGCAGAAGTCGTCTACGTGCTGGTAGATTTCCAATTCTACAGCCAGCTAGAATACCAAAACCCGGGGGACGGAGCTAGCTGGATCGCTAGCTTCCTGGGCATATATGAAGGCATACAAGGCCTGTTTCAGGTGGCGACTCAGTGGTTCGCTTCGAGCCGGTTGGTGGAAAGAATCGGTGTATTCGTGACGGCGATGATTTTGCCGGCGGGCATCGCTATACTCGGGGTGCTGACTATAGGAGCATCTCTGGGCCAGCTAGTATCTGTGTTTATCGGGCTAATATTGCTGAGATTTTTAGACGAACTGCTGCACTACACGCTTTTGGAAACCGTTAGCCCGGTTTTATTTCAACCGATTCCCGACAATATTCGATCGGGAATTCAAACTTTGGTCAACGGTGTGGGCGAACCTTTGTCCTGCGGAGCTACAGGAGTAGGCATCCTGATTATGCTGTGGGTGACAGGCAAGATACTCCCCCAGCAAGACGAAAATGTATTTCACGACCAGCAAAGCTTGATATTTATTGGCGCGATCGTCATATTGGCACTGTTGTGGGTGTTTGTGGTCTGGTTGATCCGCTCTCAATACGTGGGTTTGTTGGTCAAAAGTGCGGAGCGGGGACGCTTGGGCGTCACAGACGTTGACCTCAAAGCTCTCAAGCGCGCAGTGGTGGAAACTCTACAAAAGCCGGGGGGCGAAGATGAAAAGCGCTCTTGCATAGAACTCCTGACGCAAATTGACCCCAAAAATGTCGGAGAAGTTCTGGCTCCCCTCCTCGATTCGCTGTCCCCAGGTTTGCAGCGCCAGAGCTTGGAAACGATGCTGCAACACCCGAACCCCGCATATTTAGAATCTGTCCGCGCACTCTCGCAGCAATCCTTGCCGCCGGAGGTTCTGGCCTTGGCTTTGCGCTACATCTGGCTGACGGAAGCTGAACCGAATATTGAGAGCTTGCGGCCTTACTTGCAGCCGACGGTCGATCCGGTGGTGCGGGGTACGGCGGCTGCTTTAATTATGAGAAGGGGCGATCGCCTGCAAAAGGCAGAGGCTACTAACACGCTGCGGCAAATGCTGACACACAAGCAAGAGCGGGAACGTGTTATGGGGACGCGGGCTCTGGGAGAAGCTGATTATTTGCAAGGACTGCGGCTGCATATCCCCAATCTGTTGCAAGATGAATCTCTGCGAGTGCGCTGCGCTCTGTTAGACGTGATTTCGTCTACTCATTCGGAAGAATATTATCCTTCGCTGCTGCGCGGACTTGGTTACAAATCGACTAGGGAAGCGGCTTTGCAGGCGATAGTCAAACTTCACAACGATGCCATTCCTTTGCTCGTGTATTTGGCTGAGGATATCCACAAGTCTGATTTGGTCAGGTTGCAAGCTTGGACGGCTCTGGGTCAAATTGGGACAAATGAGGCGATCGACATTTTGGTGAGCAATTTGATGACGGCTTGGGGAACGACGAGGCGCAATATCCTCCGCATCCTGTTAAAAATGCCTTCGGAAGCGGGGATAGAAGGGGTTCTAGACCGCATCGGCCGCAGCGGCTTGGAAACTCTTATCGAACAGGAGTTAATGTTTATCGGTCAAATTTATGCAGCTCTAGTAGATTTGTCTGGGGTAACAACCTACGGCAATTTCTCGGATCGGGAAGCCAACAGTACCGGGGCACCTGGGAACGATACGGCTCAATTGTTGCAGCGGGCTCTGGCGGGGTTGGAAGCTGATTCTAGGGAGCGGTGTTTTTTGCTGATGAAGTTTCTTTATCCGCTGGACACCGTACAAGCCGCTGCTTTCAACATCGCTTCTGGCCAACCTTCTTTGGTGGCTAGGGGATTGGAAATTCTCGATAATACTGTGGATATAGCTAGGAAGCGATCGCTCATCAATTTGTTAGATCAACACTCGGAAAGAGAAAAATTGAGCAACCTCTCGGAATTGATGGTTTACAAACCTCTAGCCCCTAGCGATCGTTTGCGCCGCTTGCTAGAATTGCGCAACTTCCTTTCGGATTGGGCCTTGGCCTGCTGCTTTCACTTGGCGAGGGAAGCGCGCTGGAGTCTGACGGCTCAACAAACTCTTGTCTGTCTGCAGCACCCGACGGGTTTTGTCCGCGAAGCAGTGTTAGCCTATTTGAAAATAGCCTCGCCCCGGGCTTTGGTCGAATTGTTGCCCAGGCTGCAAAATGACCCCGATAATTTGGTATCCGCTCAAGTTGAAGAGATGATGGCAGAGTTGGGTGCTGGGGGAAAAAGGTAACATTAGTCAGTTGTCAGTTGGCAGTTGTTATTGTCAGTCAACAGTTAACCGTCAACCGTCAACCATTTTTATTCCCCTTCTCCTTCCCCTTTTTAAGTTTAAATTAATCACTGCATCTCATTATGTTAACAAGCGTCGAACGCCTATTGTTTGTGAGGGAGGTTCCGATTTTTAAGGAACTGCGGGATGATTTTCTCGTGCGTCTAGCATCGGTAATGGATGAACTTTCGTTTCCTTCTAAGCACAGGATTTTTACGGAAGGACAAGAAGGTCGGTCTCTCTATATTTTGGTATCGGGAACGGTGCGCGTGCATATAGGCGATCGGGATTTGGCACAGTTGAAAGCGGGGGCTTGTTTCGGGGAAATGTCGCTGTTTGATGCAGAACCTCGATCGGCTTCTATTTCTACTGTCGAACAATCCGAGTGTTTGATGCTGACTCAAATGCAGCTATACGATGCGATTGATGAAACGCCGGGAATTGCGGTGAATATTATTCGTTTGCTGTCGCGCCGGATTCGGGAGTTGAATCAAAAGTTGAATGCTAAAGAGGCAATTATGCCTCCTACAGAGACTGTGAGAGTTCCTGAAATGCGATGAAATTGGGGAATTGAGAATTGTGTTTTTAGTCGATCGGTAATTCTGCACAATTTATATTCTGTAAGGTGCCAATAGCGCACAATTTTTCTGGCTAGTGTCCGCTATTGGCACCTTATACTAGATTCACAAAAAAATGTAACTATAGACAACCCCCAAACCAGAATATTCATCAGTCATAGCCAATCTAAAATCTAAAATCTAAAATCTAAAAGTTAAAATCTAAAATCTAAAATGGCATGACTATCGCCAATAAGGCCGGCCCTTCCAAAAAACTCCCACAGTAACTCCGATTAGTGCAGCTTCCGATAAACTTGCTAATAAAGGAGGGATGGGTAGGAATGACTTTAACACCAAACCCAAGAGTACGCAGAAAACTAAAACCCACAAACTAATTCGGTTGAGCAAAAATTGTTGTTGCCAATACTCTAAAAAGTACACTGCTAAAGCTCCCATTCCCACTGCGGCTGCAAAAGGTATCAACATCCCCAGGGAGGAACCGTAGAGAAGCGTCACCCCGTTGCGGATTGGCCGCGATTGCGTGAAACCCCAGGCTAAAAATAGCTCCAGTCCAATCACGATTGAGTTGACGAGGGCGGCAATTTGCAGCATTTCTCGCCAAGGTAAAAGTTTTAAGCGCCGCAGAAAATTACTCACGATCGGCAGATTAGGTAGGTTGCTTTGATTTTATAACAGTTTTGCCCTGGCGATCGACCTTTGATGACAATTTGTGAAGTAAAATAAAGATATAGAACTGTCTCTTGACAAATTCACCCAGAGTACCTACCTATTAGTTGTTGGAACCGTGAAAGGAAAAAAGTTATGGTGGAGAACACTGTCGATTGTGCTGTAGCTTGCGTCAATGGCTGCATTCTGGGCGACAAGTGCCCGAAGCGGGAATACGCAGAAGCAACGTCCCAGTTTATTGAAAATACTTCTCTGGATAAAATGCTAGAAATAGCAGAGGAAGCGGTGAGAAGGAAACGGACGGAACCCCCCAAATGGATAATTCCTGATTTTCCAGAATAGAATTAGCCTCCCAATTAAAAAGCGATCGCCCTTTTGAAAAGGGCGATCGCTTTTTGTATTCCCAATGAAATAGCTGCTCAGAATCAATATATTTCCTGGGATAGAAGCTAAAAGCTTAAATAGCAATTACAATGTCATTTAATGATAGCCATTGGCAATTACTAAAAATAATTCAGCTCAAGCGAAATTCGGACATTTTTAATTTAATTGAGTTCAAAAACAAACAGGAGCAAGTCTCGTGGCACAGCAAAAAGAACGCAACGCAAAAACAACAAGAGATGGTGATAATTTGGGCGAATTGCCTCAAGAAATTACCGAATCTTACGGTACCGGCGTCATCGATCAACCGGGATTGAGCCAAGACGACATAACAACCCTGCAGGACAGCAGTTCGGAATACTCTTCCACGAGTTCCCAAATCGGTGGCGAAGATGGCGATCCTGCTGCGGAACAAGAAAGTGCCACTGGCGAGCAATCGGTGGGCGGAACTGCGCCTACTCCCGACCTGGATATGGTTGACGAACTCGGAGCCGCTGCGGGCATAGAAATGCCCGATGGCGCTATTTTGAACACAACAAATATGCTTGAACATCGAGATGAAAGTCGGTGGGAATTAGACCCGAGTTCTGCAGAAGATTATCAGGAACGACCGGATTTCTAGGTCTATTTGGTACAAAAAAATAGGTAGTATAATAGGAGCGGGTTCACCAGTATCCATACTTAATCTGCCAAGTATTTGTAAATCCGCCCCTCCTCACTTTTGCTCTCGCAATACATATCCCACTCCCCCAACAGTCTGCAGCAGGCGTTTTGAGTTACTTGCTTCTAAGGAATGAGAATTAAATAACTTCCACAAGTTTGTGGGATGGGCGTCCCGCCCGTCCAAAAAGGACGGGCGGG
>NZ_JAUBOV010000111.1:0-18497 GCF_036700405.1 Microcoleus sp. T3_D1 | reverse complement strand
CTGCGGAGTCTTTTGGGTTTGAGCTAGTTGCTAAAACTCCGCAGTTAGATTGAGTTTCTTAGGAGGACTTTCGCTATTAGACAGGGACTTCAGTCCCTGGCGGACTGGCGGGTGGGTGGGAGGACTGGCTGTCTTTCGGCTTAAGTTGACACTAATAGGCTCTTGGAGTGTCCCTACAAGAGCTGTATGCTCAAAGGTCGATCCTCTTCGAGGGCTTCGCTAACGCACCCTGACTCCTCAAAAAAGCGTGAGCGTTCGCTCAAGAGTCAAAAACGCCACCTCTAAAGCTGAGCTAGCTCTCATTTACTTTGCATATTGTAATTATCACCAAAAGCTATCATTTTTTCTCAGTAGCTTTCCGCTGCTCCCTCCGGGTTTTACAGCAAAAGTTAAATACGCCTGATCTGAGCTGCACGGAGCGAAAAGTTTTGTTACAATAGGTAAGCTGTTACAAATCGTAACTTATGCTGGTTCCTATTTTAATAATTGACGTTGCCCTCGTTGCCTGGTCTTTGCACTTAATGCAAGAGGCGATCGCGCAACGGGAATTTTCACTAATGCTAGCCGGCACCCTAGTTGCGGTCTCAGCCGCCGCTCTGCTAGTCGTCTACTTCCTCATGGGGTCTTGTTTGAGCCATTTGAGCGAAATATCCCAACACACTTACTAAATGATAGTAGGCGATTGACCATTGTCCAGAAGCGAGGAGAGTTTTGTGGAAAAAAAGCCGAAAGCCTTGCCAGCCGAAGGCTCAAAACTAATTTCCCCAAAAAGCTTGACAAATATTGGTCAGTTAAGGCATGATTGAGAGCGCGAAAAGAAAGGGGAATTAGCTCAGTTGGTAGAGCACTACAATGGCATTGTAGGGGTCAGCGGTTCGAGCCCGCTATTCTCCATAAACATTACAGTAGGGAAACGGCACTGCTCATTCGTGTCAACTTAAGACTAAAACTGTTGATAAATATCGCTTTTACCCCAGTCTAGATCCCCCTAAATCCCCCTTAATAAGGTGGACTAAAGAGAAGACTCTTGTCCCACCCTTATTAAGGGGGGCTGTTTCATTATCACCAAAAACGAGGTTTTTGTAGGGGTAGTGCTACCCCTACTCCCCGTGCCTACCCCCGCCACCAACCATCGAATGGGGGTTTCAGGCCAAAAGGGCCGGCACGGGGGCACGGCCCCTACCAAGAATGAAACCGCCCTGCCTTGTTAAGGGGGACTTTGAATACTCTTGTCCCCCCCTTCGTAGGGGCGGTGCCCCCGTGCCCGCCCTAGGCGCCGTGGGGATCGAGGGGCTCATCGGTAGACGGTATACTGATACTACTTTTGACGTTCAGTTGACACGAAGAAGGGCACTGCAGTGTCTTTACTCGCACCGAAACAGCATAGCCGTGGCCTTAAATTCGATCGCGACTTGTACCGAAACAGCATTGCCGTGTCCTTAAATTCGATCGCCCTACACACCGCGAAAACCAATTTTCCCGTAAAATCAAAACAGTCTATCCCCAACCAAAGCGCTACCTGTGGCAAAGTCAACTGAACCCAGCAATCCAGAGAGTCCGAGCCAACTTGCCCGCACGCCTCTGTACGACCTATCATTAGAACTCAAAGCTCGGATGGTGCCCTTTTCCGGGTGGGAGATGGCAGTACAGTACGCAGGCATCAGCAGCGAACACCAAGCAGTACGCCAGCAAGCAGGAATGTTCGACATTTCCCACATGGGAAAATTTGGTTTGAGAGGGAAACAAGTAATAGAAAAATTTCAACCCTTAGTACCCTCAGACTTGAGCCGCTTGCAACCCGGTCAAGCTCAATATACAGTCTTGCTAAATGCCCAAGGCTGCATCTTAGACGACATTATTTTCTACTGCCAAGAACCAGACCCTATCACTAGCGAAGAACGTGCAGTAATCATTGTCAACGCCGCCACTCGCATCGCAGACAAAGCATGGATCACCACTCACTTAGAATTGAGCGAACTCAGTTTTACAGACATTTCCGAAGATAAAGTTTTAATTGCAATTCAAGGGCCAGAGGCTGTTAACTATCTCCAGCCTTTTGTGGAAGACAACCTCGCACCAATTAAGGCATTCGGTCACTTAGAAACAAATCTGTTGGGACAGCCGAGTTTTATCGCCAGAACTGGTTACACCGGCGAAGATGGGTTTGAAATCATGGTGGATGCCCAAGTAGGAAAAGAACTGTGGCAAAAATTGTTAGCTGCTGGCGTTGTACCCTGCGGTTTGGGTGCGAGAGATACCTTGCGTTTAGAAGCAGCAATGGCTCTTTACGGTCAAGATATCGACGACAATATCACACCTTTAGAAGCTGGATTGGGTTGGGTTGTTCACCTCGACACCAAAGGCGATTTTATTGGGCGGGAGGTTTTGGAACAGCAGAAAGCGAGTGGAGTATCGAAGCGGTTGGTAGGGTTAGAAATGCAGGGGCGACACATTGCGCGCCACGGCTATCCGGTAATATTTGAAGGCGAAACAGTAGGAGAAGTTACTAGCGGTACATTATCGCCTACTTTGAATCGGCCAGTAGCCCTCGCATTTGTTCCGGCAAAATTAGCGAAAATCGGTCAGCAATTAGAGGTCGAAATTCGCGGGAAAAACTATCCGGCTAGTGTGGTGAAAAAACCATTTTATAAATCGCCAAACCGCCCCAGTTAACTTAATTAGGTGAGCATTAATTCTGGGGCGGGCTAGAGGGAGCATCTCAGTTTTGCATTTACAGTGCGAGCGTCCCCGCTCGCGTATTGTACAATACGCGAGCGGGGACGCTCGCACTACAATAAAAAAAATGCTTTTTACAAAACTGAGATGCTCCCGGGCTAGAAGCCCAACCCCTACTCCCCACAAGAAAGTGTAAGTGTAGGTGTTCTTGTGGAACGGGCTTCTAGCCCGTTGCTCATCTTGGTCGAGAAGATTCATCTACTAGCTTAGCAAAATTTCGCAAAGTTGCAGCATAGCGATCGCCCGCCACATCCATCAAATCATTATGACCGGCCCCATCAACCCAAAAATTCAATTTCGGCTGATTCGCCGCTGCAAACAACTCCTCTCCATGCCAAAAATGCACCACCTCATCAGCCTTACCATGAATCACCAAAACAGGCGATCGAACTTTGCCAATCTTATCAATATTCACAAACTTGTCAAATGGTAAAATAGGAATCCGCGTCAACACCCGAAAAGCCGAAACAAAGGAACTTTCAACCACCAAACCGCCGACTTTTTGCCGTGAAGCCAAATCAATTGCCGGCCCACCCCCCACAGAACGCCCGTAAAGAATAATTTGCTTTGCAGATACTCCCAACTGTTGGGTTAAATAATTGTAAGCAGCATCAATATCACGATAAGTATTATACTCAGAAGGATTTCCCTGACTCGTGCCGTAACCTTGATAATCATAGGCAAACACAGCAAACCCGCTATCTCGAATCTCTCTGAGTAGCCACAAAATGCCGTCCAAGTCTTCCGCATTTCCGTGACTGTAAAGTATGGTATATTTAGCTTGCGGGTTAGGAAAATGAACAGCAGAAATTTTCACACCATTAGCTGAGCTAACTTTGATAACTTCCCTGCTATCACTCTGACTAGATGGGGGAGGTTGAAAAATTAGCCGTTCTGAAAAAAAGAAACCGTAAAAACATAGAAATGCGTAAATAAAAATTATAGAGCGCATCAGTCTTTTGACAGAAAATTCTCCAAAAAGCAAGCGTTTAATATTTTTTCTGTTCCATTTAGTCATTACTAAAGGCTCATAGTTGAATAAGATTTAACTAATACTTTTTTATTGCGAGAAAAGACATGGCACTAACATACCCCGATGACCTGAAATACCTAGACACCCACGAATACATCCGACTAGAAGGCGAAATTGCCACCATCGGCATTAGTGCCTTTGCAGTTGACCAACTCGGCGATATCGTGTTTCTAGATTTGCCAGAAGTCGGTGCAGGGTTGGAAAAGGGCGAAGCTTTCGGTACAGTCGAGTCAGTGAAAGCCGTTGAAGACTTGAAAGCACCAGTTACCGGTATAGTCGTAGAACGCAATGATGACATTATAGAGGCTCCCGAAAATTTGGCCGACGACCCCTATGGCGCTGGATGGCTGCT
The DNA here is from genome assembly GCF_036700405.1 of Microcoleus sp. T3_D1. NCBI lineage: Bacteria > Bacillati > Cyanobacteriota > Cyanophyceae > Oscillatoriales > Microcoleaceae > Microcoleus > Microcoleus sp. T3_D1. Next base: position 14,376 of record NZ_JAUBOV010000111.1, on the reverse strand, counting down.
GAAAGTGCGCGTTGACAATCCCAGCGAAGCAGACGAGGCTTTCTCGGCCCCGGAGTATCGCAAAATGGTCGAAGGGGAATAGGGAATAGGGAATAGGGCATAGGGCATGGGGCATGGGGCTCGTTGATAATTCCACAATCCGCCAGGGGTTGAAACCCCTGGCTAATAGCACAAGTCGTCTAAAGACGACTGATACCAAATCCGGCTTAAATACCCCCTTTATCTCGCTTGTCCGCTAAGGCAGACTTCGTTTGACTCTCGACAGCGGTTTCAACCATCGACCTTAATCTACAGTCGTCTTCAGACGACTTTAGCTATGAGACAGGGGTTTCAACCCCTGTCGGACTATCGGACTATCGGACTGTCGGACTATCGGACTATCGGACTGTCGGACTGTCGGACTATCGGACTATCGGACTGTCGGACTGTCGGACTGTCGGACTGTCGGACTTTGATACACGCAAAAAATCTTCCTTAGTCGTCTTCAGACGACTTTAGCTATGAGACAGGGGTTTCAACCCCTGTCGGACTGTCGCACTTGGATAGACGCAGAAAATCTTCCTGGTTTTCTTAGCAAAATGTTACAAACAAAGAAGCAAAGTCAATTCAGGAGAATCCGCCTTGGTACTCTACAGCCCTCAACTTGAACCCAACCAGCAGCAAAACCTTTCCTCCATCAATGGTTTTGCGGGTCGGCACATTGGCCCGACACCCAGCGAAATCCAGCAAATGCTCAATGTTTTGGGCATTTCCAGCCTCGATGAGTTGATTGACAAAACGGTTCCAGCGGCGATTCGCATTTCTCAACCCTTACAACTTCCCGCAGCGCAAAGCGAGTACAGCGCTTTGGCAGAATTGAAAGAAATTGCTGCAAAAAATCAGGTATTTCGATCGTACATCGGCACTGGATATCACGACTGCATAACTCCCCCCGTCATTCAGCGGAATATCCTGGAAAATCCAGGCTGGTATACAGCTTACACTCCCTACCAAGCTGAAATTGCTCAAGGACGATTGGAAGCTTTACTGAACTTCCAAACCATGATAATTGACCTCACGGGTTTGGAAATAGCCAACGCTTCCTTGCTGGATGAAGGGACAGCGGCGGCGGAAGCGATGGCGGTGAGTTACGGCGCCAACAAAAAGGGGGCAAAAGCGTTTTTTGTTTCCCAAGATTGCCACCCTCAAACTGTGGAAGTGGTGCAAACTCGCGCTAAGCCGCTGGGAATTGAGGTAATTGTCGGCGACCATCAAAGCTTTGAGTTCGATCGTACAATCTTCGGCGCTCTCGTGCAATACCCCGCCACAGACGGCGCAATTTACGACTATACCGATTTTATTCGATCGGCACACGAAGCCGGCGCATTAGTCACAGTCGCCGCCGACATATTGAGCCTGTGCTTGCTCACACCCCCCGGCGAATTCGGCGCGGATATAGCCGTAGGAAGCACTCAGCGCTTCGGAGTGCCGATGGGATTCGGAGGGCCCCACGCAGCCTATTTCGCCACGCGAGAAGAGTTTAAACGGCAAGTTCCGGGGAGAATAGTTGGCGTTTCTAAAGATGCCAACGGCAAATCTGCTTTACGTTTAGCCTTGCAAACTCGCGAACAACACATCCGCCGCGAAAAAGCAACCAGCAATATTTGTACTGCTCAAGTTTTGCTGGCAGTGATGGCGAGTATGTATGCTGTTTATCACGGCCCGTCTGGACTGAAAGACATTGCTGAGAAAGTATGGACTTTAACAGCACTTTTGGCATCGGGTTTAAGAAGTTTCGGATACAAAATTGGTTCTCAACCTTTCTTCGATACTTTGCGGGTAGAATTGGGAGACAAACCGCTGTCAGAACTTCTAGAAGCTGCTAAAGTACGCCAAATTAATCTCCGAGTTTTCGAGGATTCGACAGTGGGAATCACTTTAGATGAAACTGTCAGCGTTGAAGATGTGCAAGAGTTGTGGGAAATTTTTGCACAGAATAAAGATTATATCAGGGGTGACGGGCAGAATGCTCTCAACATTCCACTGGATGCAGACGCATTGAATTCCTATTTGACCTTACCAGATTTTTGCGATCGCACCAGCAGCTATCTCGCCCACCCAGTTTTCAACAGCTACCATTCAGAAACTGAACTCTTGCGCTATTTGCACCGTTTAGAAGCCAAGGATTTATCGCTAAACACATCGATGATTCCCTTGGGTTCTTGCACCATGAAATTGAATGCCACAGCAGAGATGATGCCGGTGACTTGGGCAGAATTTGGCAAGATACATCCCTTTGCACCCCGCGATCAAAGTCGCGGCTATCAAATGATGTTCGTGCAACTAGAACAGTGGCTGGCAGAAATCACCGGTTTCGCGGGAATTTCTTTGCAGCCAAACGCCGGTTCCCAAGGCGAATACGCGGGCTTGTTAGTTATTCGCCAATACCACGAACACCGAGGCGAATCTCACCGAAATATCTGTTTGATTCCCCAGTCAGCCCACGGTACAAATCCGGCTAGCGCGGTGATGGCGGGGATGAAAGTAGTTGCTGTCGAGTGCGATTCCCAGGGCAATATTGATGTTGCCGATTTACATAAAAAAGCCGAGAAACACAAAAATGAACTGGCGGCTTTGATGGTGACATATCCATCAACGCACGGCGTTTTTGAGGAAGAAATTAAAGAGATTTGCGAGATTGTCCACAACTGCGGCGGACAAGTTTATATGGACGGCGCAAATATGAATGCTCAAGTTGGTTTGTGCCGCCCTGGTGATTTTGGTGCTGATGTTTGTCACTTGAATTTGCACAAAACTTTCTGTATTCCCCACGGCGGCGGCGGGCCGGGAATGGGGCCGATTGGGGTAATGTCTCATTTAGTAGAATTTTTGCCCAGTCATTCTATTCTTAACAGTCAACAGTCAACAAACATCAGTCAACAAACATCAGTTGGTGCTGTTTCCGCAGCGCCTTGGGGAAGTGCTAGCATTTTGACTATTTCTTGGATGTACATTCGGATGATGGGAGGATTCGGTTTAACTGAGGCAACAAAAGTAGCAATTCTTAATGCTAATTACATGGCAAAACGCTTAGAATCTTATTATCCGGTTTTGTACAAAGGGAAAGCTGGTTTAGTGGCGCACGAGTGTATTCTGGATTTGCGATCGCTCAAAAAATCTGCGACTATTGAAGTAGAAGATATCGCTAAACGGTTGATGGATTACGGCTATCACGCGCCGACGGTTTCTTGGCCGGTTGCTGGTACGGTAATGGTGGAACCGACGGAAAGCGAATCGAAGCAGGAATTAGACCGTTTTTGCGATGCAATGATTGCGATTCGAGGCGAAATTGCGGAGATTGAAAAAGGTAATGTTGACGCACAAAATAACGTTTTGAAAAATGCGCCGCACACCGCAGAATCTCTGATGGTTGATGAGTGGAATCGTCCTTATACTCGCGCGCAAGCGGCTTATCCGACATCTTGGACTCGCGAACATAAGTTTTGGCCTGCGGTGGGCCGGATAGATAATGCTTTTGGCGATCGTAATTTTGTCTGTTCTTGTTTACCAATGGAGGCTTACACTTAAGATTGTAATCCATTTAAATCTCGTTTATATCTGAGTCTAGATCCCCCTAAATCCCCCTTAATAAGGGGAGTAGGGGTTGACTTTGATTACTTCGGGTCCCCCCCTTCTTAAGGGGGGCTAGGGGGGATCTCCGGGTTTGATAGATGCCGATATCCACCTCACCAAAGGCCTCAAGAAACCGGGTTTTTGCGACAATACCTAACTACAACCCAAAAACTCCAAAAAACCCGGTTTCTCAACCTCACGCGACCACTCAACAAAAATTCCCCCGTCTCAGCTATAATCAAAGCCATCCTCTCCATCCTCACCACCCGCCATGAGGCACTGGCCCCCCGGACAACAACTGCACCAAGGCAAATATCTAATCGAAGAAATTCTCGGCTGCGGCGGATTCGGTGTCACCTACCGCGCCCAAAACCTTAAAGAAGGTAAAGCCGTCGCCATCAAAACCCTAAACGCCAACGTTCAAAGTAAACCAAACTTTCAGGAATTACAAACCAAATTTCTCAACGAAGCATTATCTTTAGCCCGATGCAGTCATCCCCACGTCGTCCAAGTTTACGAAGTGTTTCCCGAAATGGTAGGAAATATAGAATTGTGGTGCATGGTGATGGAATTAATCGATGGAATTGACTTAGCTAGCCATCTCGAAGATAACGGCATTTTGTCGGAAGAAAAAGCTTTGGCAATTATTAAGCAATTGGGAAGGGCCCTGAGTTTTGTTCACAAGCAAGGATTTACTCACCTGGATGTTAAACCCCAAAATACTATGCTCAGAAAGCGGGGTTTGAAAGCCGTTTTGATTGATTTTGGCTTAGCACGACAGATGACAGCACCGGGAAAATTGAGAACTAATAGCAATTCCGGGACTGAGTGTTACGCACCCATTGAATTATTAGAAAAACGTGCCGAACGAGGCGCTTATACAGATGTTTATTCCCTAGCAGCAACGCTTTATGTAATGTTGACGGGTGAGTTGCCGTTTCCCTCGCAATTCAGGAAGCCAAATATTCCTTTAACTCCGCCAAAGCAATTCAATTCTGAGATTAGCGACCGAGTGAATGCGGCGATTATGAAAGGGATGGAGTTGGAACCGCAAAATCGCCCACAGTCGGTGCAGGAATGGTTGGATTTGCTGATACCGAAACCCTTGGCTGATGAGGTTAATTTGGTTTCAGCAGTGGGGATGGATTATAGAAAATTGCGGAATTTATTGGCGGCTAAAAACTGGAAAGAGGCGGATGAGGAAACTGCTAGAGTGATGCTGAAGGTGGCGGGTAGAGACGAAGAAAGATGGCTTGATGTACAAAGTATTAATTTTCCCTGCGAGGACTTGCGTACCATTGACCAACTTTGGGTGAAATACAGTAATGGGCGCTTCGGCTTTTCGGTACAGAAGCGTATCTATCAAAGTCTGGGCGGAACCAGGGAATACGATCCTAAAATATGGGAAGCGTTTGGCGATCGGGTAGGTTGGCGCGTGAATAGTGAATGGACGGAAAACTGGCAATATAACACCAAAGCACCAGAAGGAAACCTCCCGACACCTCCCGGCTGGGGTTGGTTGAGTTGGGCGGGCAGTTTTGACTGGTGTGGGGAGCTAATTCTAGTGGCGCTCTTCTCTCTTGTCGAGACTTGTAGACTCTAACATCTAAGCGTTACAGGATTTCAAAAGATTTATAATAAAGGCTATGCCCAAGCTAGACATAATTCACTACGCTGTCAAAAACGCACTGATCAAAGACGGTTGGATAATTACTGACGATCCCTATGTAATTCAGTATCGTACAACAACGCTGTACGCCGATCTCGGTGCCCAACAACCTATTGCTGCTGAACGGCAGGGACAGAAACTTGTAGTTGAAGTGAAAAGCTTTATCGGGGCATCAAAAATCCAAGATTTAAAAGAAGCTCTCGGTCAGTATGACATTTATCGTTACCTTTTAGAAGAAACAGCGCCCGATCGCAAACTTTACGTGGCTATTAGTACCATAGCATATAAAACTTTCTTCACTCAAGATGCGATTCAATTAATTGTAAACAGACATCAACTTCCCCTAATTGTCGTCAATACAGAAGTAGAGGAAATAGTACAATGGATAAACTAACCGAGTATCCCAAATTAATCGAGCGAATTTTAACCGAGTATATAGAATTGTGCAGCCGTCCTCAACCAGACATCGAAACCTTCTTAATTACCGATGCACAAAACGGTCATTATATGTGGATGAATCTGGGCTGGCAAAAGGGAGAACGCATTACCGGGATGACTGTCTACGTTAGGATTCGGGATGGCAAATTCTGGATTGAGGAAGACTGGACAGAAGATGGAATTGCAACAGATTTAGTGCGTGCAGGGGTTCCAAAGGAAGATATTGTATTAGCATTTCACGAGCCAGGAATGCGGCAGTACACGGATTTTGCAGTAGCTTCCTAGCGCTATCAAACATATTTGATAGGAGGAGACATGAATCCCCATAAGTTAGAAAAAAAAAATTGGAGTTTGCATTAACAACCAAGACTATCCAGCGTCATTGGAAGTACGAAAAATCTACCAAATAATCCCGGATAATCGCGCTGGGGAAAATCAATTAATCTGAGTTATTGATGAATCTGGCTAAGATTATTTGTATCCAGTTTCATATTTTGTACCCATCGCATTGCCACAAGCTGTAGCAGCCGTATTTGCCTAGTAGAAACTATCAATTCTATTACGCACTTCGACTAAAGAAACCGGGTTTTTACTGAATCTTTCGGTGGAAACGAAATATTGTCGTAAAAAACCCGGTTTCTGAGTCAATCTCAAGGAGTAAGGAATGAGAATTAAATAACTTACAATGCGTGATGGTTCTTGTGGGATGGGCGTCCCGCCCGTCCAGAAAGGGCGGGCGGGACGCCCAACCCATTTTCAAGAGTGTAAATTATTTAATTCGCGATCCTAAGCTGTTGTGCATTTAAATCGTCCTTAGCATCCGAGTGTGTTAGGGGACAAATACAACTCTCCTGGCCCAGCCACTGCGATCCTAATTGATGCAGGGCTGCCATCACCGGTTGAATTTGGCGACCCTTGGGCGTGAGGGAATATTCGACGCGGGGCGGAATCTCGGCATAAACACGCCGATCGACTAACCCTTGAGATTCTAACTCTCGTAGGCGTTGGGTGAGGGTTTTGGTGCTGATGCCAGGAAGTGCCGCGAGTAATTCGTGGGGACGCCTCGCGCCTCCAAACAGTTCGCGTAGAACCAAAATTGACCATTTATTGTCCAACAAATCCAGCACAAATTGAATCGGACATTTAACCTCTACGCACTGACTTGCTTCCACCATAAACTCCCTGCACAGTTGCCTTCACGATAATTTCCATATTTCTTTAGAAATGGCTCAAGCGTCCTATTGGCTTCAATGCTTTACCTAAAGTAACTATAGGATACCACTGGTAACTGACTTGTGGGCGATCGCGGATTAAGGCAATGTGGTGCACAGTCATCAATTCCGAACAATCCACTCTCCACTCCTATGGTCAGTTCAATTAGTAAATCGGAGTCTGCTGGTCTCCCATCCAGCATTAAAGCACCTGTTCAAGAAACCCTGTTAACACCCCGCTTTTACACCACCAATTTTGATGCCGTTGCCGAAATGGATCTGTCCGGGCAACAAGCGGAATTAGAAGCAGTTGTAGCAGAATTGCGCGCGGACTATAACCGCCACCATTTTGTCCGCAATCAAGAGTTTGAGCAATGCTGGGACAAGATTGATGGCGAAACGCGAAAGGCATTTATTGACTTTCTAGAGCGATCCTGTACCTCAGAATTTTCGGGTTTTCTGTTGTTCAAAGAACTATCCCGCAAACTTAAGAATCGCCAACCCTTGTTATCGGAAGCCTTTAGCTTACTGGCACGGGATGAAGCGCGTCATGCCGGTTTCTTGAATAAGGCGATGGCAGATTTTGGGTTGTCTCTCGATCTGGGCTATTTAACAAAAAATCGTACCTACACATTCTTCCCTCCAGAATGGGTAATTTATACTGTTTATCTGTCGGAAAAAATCGGCTACTGGCGCTATATTTTGGTGTATCGCCATCTCGAAAAACATCCCGAACATCAAATTTATCCCCTGTTTCGCTACTTTGAGAATTGGTGCCAGGACGAAAATCGGCATGGGGATTTCTTTAAGGCATTGTTGCGATCGCAGCCTAAGCTTTGGAATAACTGGAAGGCAAGACTCTGGGCGCGGTTTTTCCTACTGACGGTGTTTGCCACCCACACAATGACGGTGTTGGAACGCTCCACATTTTATGACTCGATCGGGATCGACCCCGATGAATATAACAAGCAGGTGATTCATCACACCAATGAAACGGCAAAACGGGCGTTTCCCAGTATTTTAGATACTCACCATCCAGAATTCTTTACCCGTCTGGATCGATGTGCGATCGCCAATCAGAAGCTAGCAGAAATCTCAACTAACCAGCGCCCGGCCGCCCTCCAATTTTGCCAAAAATTACCCTGGATTGCTGTGATTGTCTGGCAGTTGTTGCGCCTTTATTTACTGCCCTCGATTAATGCTGAATCGTCCAGAACCGCTATTAATTAGGAGATATTCCCATGACTAATCTATCCACACGCCTCCGAGAAGGCACGATGAAATCCCACACCACAGCCGAAAATACGGCATTTATGAAATGCTTTATGAAAGGCATTGTGGAACGGGAACCTCTGCGTAAACTATTTGCCGATTTGTACTTTGTTTACAGCGCCCTAGAAACGGCTTTGCAGAGCCATGTCAACCACCCGATTATCGGGACTCTCTATTTCCCTGAGTTAAATCGCACTGAGAATCTGGCTTGCGATCTAGCTTTTTATTACGGTGCAAATTGGCTGGAGGAAATTACGGCTTCGCCAGCGGGTTCTGTGTATCGCGATCGCATTCAAACCCTCTCAGCAACCGATCCAGTCCTGCTGATTGCCCATGCCTACACCCGCTACATGGGTGATTTATCCGGCGGACAAAGCTTGAAAAACGTGATTCGATCGGCGTTGTCTCTGCCGCCGGATCAAGGAACAAATTTCTATGAATTTTCCCAAATCTCGACACCAGAAGCAAGGCGAGAATTTAAGGAACGCTATCGCCAAACCTTTGATGAGTTTCCGGTGGATGCTGACACGATCGATCGAATTGTCGCCGAAGCAAATCTGGCATTTACCCTTAACCAGGATGTAATGCACGAACTCGAAGCCGATGTAAAAGCGGCGATTGGAGAACATACCTTTGATTTGCTGACTCGGCAAGATCGCCCCGGTAGCACAGAAGGCCGCAGCCCTCATGCCCAGCGAGAATCTGTCGCGAAATAACTCGCCCAAGGAAAACAAGATCGATCGTATCTCTAAAATATGCCGGGGTTCTGAATTTACACAACAACAGAAGGATTCATTAGTTAATGAAACAGTTATCACAAACGGTTGAATTTGATGCTGCATTGTTAAATAAATACAACCAGCCTTTACCTCGCTATACCAGCTATCCACCCGCCACCGAATTAACTACTGACTTCGATCGCAACGCATTTAAAACCGCGATCGCCGTCGGCAATCACAAACGAACCCCCTTATCGCTTTACTGCCACATTCCCTTTTGCGAAACGCCCTGTTATTTCTGCGGCTGCAATACCATCATTACCCAGCGCAAGGAGGTGGTAGAACCCTATTTAGGCTATCTCGATCGCCAAATTCGCCAAGTTGCCAGTTTGGTGGATGCCGATCGGCTGGTGCATCAGTTGCACTGGGGCGGCGGCACGCCCAACTATCTCGATCGCAGTCAGGTAGAGTTTCTCTGGAACCAGTTAAATCGATATTTTCGGTTCGATGACGCGGCAGAAATATCGATCGAAGTCAATCCTAGCTATATCGATCGCGAATATATTCTATTTTTGCGACAATTAGGCTTCAATCGGATTAGCTTTGGCATTCAAGACTTTAATCCCACCGTGCAGCAAGCGATCAATCGGGTGCAGCCCGAAGCGATGTTGTTTGATGTGATGGATTGGATGCGGGAAGCTGGGTTTGAAAGTGTCAATGTGGATTTAATTTACGGCTTACCTTTCCAGACACAAGCAACATTCCAGGAAACGGTAAAGAAGACCTTGCAATTAAATCCCGATCGCATTGCCGTCTTTAATTTTGCCTATGTTCCCTGGCTCAAACCGGTTCAGAAACGGATGCCGGAATCTGCTTTGCCGACTGCGGGCGAAAAGCTGAAAATTCTGCAAAGTACGATCGCCCAACTGACGCAAAATGGCTATGTGTTTATTGGTATGGATCACTTTGCTAAGCCTAATGATGAACTAGCTATCGCGCAACAAGCTGGGCAACTACATCGTAATTTTCAGGGTTATACCACTAAGCCCGAATCGGATCTGTTGGGCTTTGGCATGACTTCCATCAGTATGTTGCAGGATGTGTATACCCAAAACCACAAGGGATTGAAAGATTTTTATCGGGCGATCGATGCGGGTGAATTGCCGATCGAAAAAGGTGTTATACTTAATCAAGACGATCTGATTCGGCGCACAGTAATTATGGAATTAATGTGTCAATTCCAACTGTCGGTGCAAGATTTGGAAGAAAAATACCATCTCGGCTTCGATCTCGATTTTAATGACTATTTCGCTCAGGTTTTGCCACAACTTGAGGCCTTAGAAGCCGATGGGTTAATCAAACGATGGGGCGATGGCATTGAAGTAACCGCGCTCGGCCGCTTGCTAATTCGCAATATTGCATCCGTGTTTGATAGCTATCTCATCCCCCACTCAAGCAAACGGTTTTCCAAGTCCCTATGAATCATCGTCAGATTTGTTAACTCTGAGATGTTGCACCATTCTCAATTACTTGTTTAGGAACAGGCAAGATGCCTGTTCCACAACAAAATACACTCTTTGTGGAACGGGCATCTTGCCCGTTCTTGAGAATGCTACAAGATGTGAGTTAACTCAGATTAGTTAACATAGTCAGGGACGGATAAATACTTTCATAACCGAGTTGTTGCGTAAATTCTAACCAATTCAACAAGGAAAAATCAATGTTCTGTGAACAATGCGAACAAACAGCAAGCGGACAAGGATGCCATCAGTTTGGTGCTTGTGGGAAAAGTCCCCAAGTGAATGCTATCCAAGATCTGCTGATTTATTATCTGCGCGGGTTGGCTCCGATTGCCCTGAAAGCAAAAGAGTTAGGCATTGATACTCATGCAGTGGATGTCTTCACCTGCGAAACGATCTTTGCCACGATGACGAATGTCAACTTTTCCGAAAAGCGGTTTGTTGAGTATCTCCAGGAAGCGATCGCCCATCGCGCCAACCTCAAGGCTCAAGTGCAGCAAGCAACAGACACTCCACCCACCTGGGCTGCAATTTCCGACTTTGAACCCAACTTTGAGGAGAGCCTGGTTGAGCAGGGTGAGCAGATTTCCCTCCAGTTCCTCAGTCAGTCTGCCTCGAATGTGGATATTTTCTCACTCAAACTCACAGTGCTATATGGGGTTAAGGGTCTTGCCTCCTACACCTTCCACGCCTACGAAGTGGGCCAGGAAGACGAGCGGGTGTATCGTTTCATTTATGAGGCACTTGTCGCCCTCGATAACCAGACCTTGAGCTTGCAGGAGTGGGTGGATCTTGCTCTTGAGGTGGGAGCCATCAATCTGCGCTCTATGGAACTATTGGATGCCGGACATACCGGTACCTATGGGCACCCAATTCCCACGCCTGTTCCCCTCAATCCACGGCAAGGGAAGGCGATTCTGGTTTCAGGACATGACATCAAACAACTCGAAGGCTTACTCAAGCAAACAGCAGACACGGGAATTACTGTTTACACCCACGGCGAACTTCTACCAGCCCACGGCTATCCCAAACTAAAACAGCAGTATCCCCATCTCTACGGTCACTACGGCACTGCTTGGCAGAACCAAACCAAGGATTTTGGCAAGTTCCCCGGTGCGATCGTGATTACGACCAACTGCTTAATGCCAACCCATTCCTATTATGAAAATAAACTCTTTAGCGTTGGCCCCGTCGGCTATCCGGGTCTGATTAACTTGAGTGCGATCGACAATGGCACACCCGATTTTACTCCCGTTATTGAGAAAGCACTGGCACTTCCCGGCTTTACTGAAGATGCACCCCCCAGGGAAGTCACAGTTGGTTTTGCCCACAATACAGTCCTAGGTGTGGCAGATAAAATCATTGAGGCTGTCAAACAGCGTAAAATCCGCCATTTCTTCCTGGTAGGGGGCTGTGATGGAGCCAAACCCGATCGCAACTACTACACCGAGTTCGTAGAAAAAGTGCCTGATGATTGTGTCGTGCTCACCCTAGCTTGCGGTAAGTTTCGCTTCTTCGATCGACAAATGGGCGACATTGACGGACTACCCCGCCTGATGGATGTTGGTCAGTGCAACGATGCCTACTCCGCGATTCAGATTGCTGTAGCCCTAGCCAATGCCTTTGAGGTAGGTGTCAACGATATACCCCTTTCCATGATTCTGTCGTGGTATGAACAAAAGGCAGTAGCCGTCTTGCTAACTCTCTTGCATTTGGGGATTAAAAACATTCGTCTAGGGCCGACATTACCGGCGTTTATTTCTCCCAATGTATTCAAGCTTCTGTCGGAGAAATATAACTTGCAGGCCATTACCACCCCTGATGCCGATCTAGCAGCTTGCTTGAGCCCATTAGCAGTCATTCGCTAAGGAATGAGAATTAAATAACTTAGAATTTTGATGGTTCTTGTGGGATGGGCGTCCCGCCCGTCCAGAAAGGGCGGGCTATAAGCCCAACCCCTACTCCCCACTTTCAAGAGTGTAAATTATTTAATTCGCGATCCTAAGTCTATTCAGAGGGATTCATCTGCGTTGATCTGTGTTTATCTGCCCTCATCTGCGGTGAAAAAAAGAGAATTTATCGAGCCGCAGATGATAAGGGATTGACGCTGATTCACGCAGATGTCGAGAAGAGAGATAGGAATGGGCGAGCGATCGGATGGAGATTCATATTCTCAAAGATGGCAGTCGGATTTTCACAAGCTACCGGGTCAAATGAATCTGGCTGAGTCGGAGTTATGAACCCGATCGCACTAAGCATCGAGCATCCAAGCAATACACTTTTGCATTTGATTGCTCATTGTTTGTCGATCGGCATTATACCTGCGGCCGTGTCCCGGCAACACCCATTCAAACGAGTAATTAGCCAACTTCTGCATAGATTTGATTTGTTCGGGCCAAGAATACCAACAGACATCGTGAAAGCCAACTAGCTGCTGCAAACTTTCCGACCAAGCAAGATGATCGCCTGTGAACAAAAACGTGTTATTGTAAAGCAAAACGGTGTGACCTTTCGTGTGACCTGGCACCGATATAATCAACAAATCATCTGCTAGTTGATACGGTTCGGTGGGCGACAATTGCATTTCTACACGGCAAGTATCAGCGTTAATTTCGTCATAATGAATGATGCGATCGCACCCAAAATGATCGTGGTATAGTTGATGATCTGCCACATCATCGCCGTGAGTCAAGTACATATAGCGAATGCCGCCCATTGCTTCTATGTTTTTGACTAGCGGCGGCACAAAACGGGGAGAATCAACTAAAATGTTGCCTTCGGGGCGGACAATTAAATAGCTGGCTGCGGCGTAGGAATTCTCTGAGTGGTAGCCGCAGTGATAGACATTTTCTGCTACGAGTGCGGGCAACAGTTGCTGGGCTTGTTTGATGCTTTTGGGTTTTTCTACAGTGCCGATCGAACTTGTGGGACAAGACAAAAGAGCCGCGAGCGATCGCATTTCTTCAGTTTCATTAGTTGGCTGGTGGTAAACCGCAGACTGTTCTCCCGCTTGACCAAATACTTCAGGTGCCATCCACCGACAAGTATCACAGTCAATGCAGGTATTGTCTACTTGACACTCCCCTGGCTAAAGCCGAGGGGATTCTTGATTCGCAGAATCGACTTGCCGATGCAGAATTACTTCAACATCGGTAGCGGTCAACTCTCCACAAGCGTTCGGATCTAAGATCCAAGTTCCGACGTGCCCCGCCGTACTCAATCCCCGACTTAGGATATTTCTACCTGCGTTGCGATCGCGATCTAATACACATCCACACCGACAAGCGTGAGTTCGCGTTGATAGACTTTTCTTAACAATGGTTCCGCAGCTAGAACATTCTTGACTCGTCCCGTGGGCTGGCACGGCAATTGTAATCCTTCCGAATACTTTACCGAAATATTCCATCCACACTCGAAACATATACCAAGATGCGTCGTTAATCGATTTAGCTAAGCAGTGATTCTTCACCATGTTTTTGATTCTCAAATCTTCATAGACTACACAGTCGTTTGACTGGATGACGCATCTTGCTAATTTCACAGCAAAATCTTTACGCTGTCTACTTATTTTGAGGTGGCGTTTTCCTAGAATTACCCTAGCTTTTTTTCTATTTTCTGAACCTTTGACTCGCTTTGAAAGCCGCCTTTGGGCTTTCTTTAGTCGGCGATCTCCTTTGCCCAAAAAACGCGGATTTTCGACTGTAACACCATTAGAGTCTGTGTAGAACTCTTTGAGCCCCACGTCTAATCCAATAGCATTACCTGTAACTTCAATCTTCTCGGAACGGTCAACTTGAACGCAAAACTGGATGTAGTATCCATCGGCTCGTTTGACTAAGCGCACTCGCTTAATTTGGCCAGGGTAAGAGCATCTCAATTAGGCTTGACACAAGGACTCAGAAGAATCTAATGTAGGGTCAAGAAAACAAGAAAAG
>NZ_JAUBOV010000110.1:0-18622 GCF_036700405.1 Microcoleus sp. T3_D1 | reverse complement strand
GCGTCCCCGCTCGCGTATTGTAAAATACGCGAGCGGGGACGCTCGCACTGTAAATGCAAAACTGAGATGCTCCCGTTAATTTTTGAATGTTAACTGTATTTCTTAGTCCGCGCAGGCGGACTTTGTTTGTATAGTAGCGGTTTCAAGCGCCGAACAACCTGACAAATAACAAATAACAACTAACAAATAACGAATGACCAAAGTAATTTTTTTAGATGCCGCCGGTACACTCTTTGACGTTCGCGGCAGCGTCGGCGAAGTCTACGGAAAACTAGCCAATAGTTTTGGAGTAACAGTTAAGAGTGAAGAGTTAAATGCAGCCTTTTTCCAAAGCTTCGCCTCAGCAAGCCCGATGGCATTTCCAGGGATAGAAGCGGCAAAAATTCCCCAATTAGAATTTGAGTGGTGGCAAACAGTTTCCGCAAAAGCATTCCAAATAGCAGGCGTTTTCAATCAATTCTCAGACTTTCCCAAATTCTTTGCGGAACTCTACGCTCATTTTGCCACCGCCGAACCTTGGTTTGTCTATCCCGACGTATTGCCCGCATTAAATAAGTGGCAGCAACAAGGGATTGAATTAGCAGTAGTCTCGAATTTCGATTCGCGACTTTATCCAGTATTAAAAGCACTAAATTTAGCTCAATATTTCACATCAGTGACAATTTCTACCGAAGTTGGTGCAGCCAAACCCCAGTCTCAAATTTTTACCGCAGCTTTGCAGAAACACAATTGCATTGCCGAGAAGGTGCTGCATATCGGCGACAGCTTCAAGGCTGATTATTGCGGTGCTAAAAAGGCGGGATTAAACGCAATTTGGTTGAACCGAGAACAGGAAAAAGTAGAATCAGGCAAATTGCCTTTAACTGAAACGAAAATAGAACAGTTCAGCAGCCTGGATTTTATAATCGAGGTTCTTAAATAGAGGACTTAGCGATAATGTGTAGGGTGCGTCGCTGTCAGATATTAAATAAAAATTGTAGAGTATAGATAGCGACGCACCTTACCATAGCTTTTACATGAATTTTATGAGGTTAAGGTTATGATTTTTATGAGTTGACTTTGAGAGCTGTTTATTGAATAATATGAGTAATTAAACCGCAGAGAGCGCAGAGGACGCGGAGGAAGAGAAGAGAAATGTGATTTGTATATCTAATTTTTACGGGAAAAGAACTTTATGGAAACTCGACTCACTCAAACTCAGTTAGCACAGGTAGTCGCTGAAATCGACAAGTTATCGCAGCAGCGCGAGTTAGAATTGGCCCCAGATCAGGTAAGAGAAATTTTACGGGAGTTGAATCTTCCTGATGAGCTTTTAGAAGATGCGATCGCCCAAATGCGCCGCCGCGAAGTCCTAGAACAACAGCAGCGACGCAACCGCTGGATCGCGATCGCCTCGACAGCCGTTGTCATTTCTGCGATCGGTATAGGCGTGCTGTTCGGGCAAAATCAGCAACAAAAAACTGCTCGAGTTGTGGGAGGAGAAGACAGGATTGCGCTATCTCAAAAGGGCGGTGACAGCCTTACTCAAGTCAACCGTCAAATCAATCCCCGCATCTACTATCAGGTGAGGTTGCAAAATGCTCCGATCGGCAATGAGTTGTCTCTGCAATGCGACTGGATTAATCCTAGCGGTCAAACTGTGCATCAGGCCAGGTATCAAACTCGCACGATCGATACTGCGGTTTGGAATACGCACTGCTTTTACGATCTCGGATCTGCTGCTGCCCCAGGCAAATGGGAAGTTCGGATGTCCCTGGATGGGCGCGTCATTAGCAGTGAACCTTTTACTGTGAAATAAATAGACTTATCCAAAAAAGGCTGTTTGGAACAGGCTTTCCGGCCTGTTCCACAATGATTATGGGAGATATCTACATAGACTTATCCAAAAACAGCCTGTTTTGAACAGGCTTTCCGGCCTGTTCCACAATGATTATTGGAGATATCTAATGGGTGCGATCGGCAAACCTTCACATTTTATCGGCTACTGGGGAGATGGCGATTGCACAAAAACGCTCAGCCGTTTAGTCCCAGATTACTGCATTCGGCAGGGCAAATTATCAGAATGGGCGATCGCCTCTGCCTCTGTACTCACGGCTGACAGAGTGACGCTGAATGCTTGCGGGCGATTTGGGCCAACCGATTTTCCGGGAGATGCTTGGGCGGCGGTAGAAGCCCAACAGCTAAGGCTGGGGCGCGATCCGTTTGGGCGAGTGCCGCTTTATTGGATGCAGTTGCGAGAAACGATTTGGTTTTCGACGCAAATGCAACTGCTGCTACCGCTGATTGCTTCCTCTCAAATTAGCCCGATCGCCCTACACACTTATGCTTGCTTTTCCTACGTGCCCACGCCGTTAACGCCGATCGAGCAAATTGCCTCCGTAGCAGCCGGAAGCGAGATGATTTGGGAAATTGCCGATATTAAGGATCTGCCGAAAGTGCGATCGCTGCCTTCAGCTTGGCAAGAAGCGCCCCAATTACTGCGGAGTGAAGACGAGGCGATCGCACAATTGCAAAGGCTGTTGCAACAGGCGATCGATCGACAAGTGGCCGATTTGCCGATCGACGAACCCGTAGGCGTTTTACTCTCCGGTGGCATCGATTCTTCCCTGGTGACGGCGCTGCTAGTGAAAGCAGGCTTGCAGGTGCGCGCCTATGCCCTCGATTTTGGTGTCGAAGCCTATTCCGAACTGCCCTACGCCCAACAGGTGGCGGACTTTTTCCAGATTCCGCTGATTCGGGTGGCGGCGACGGGTGATGCAGTGTTGCGCGCGATCGGGCCAACCGCCAAAGCCCTCGATTTACCCTATGGAGATGGCACGACGGCTGCACTGTTTTTGCTCAAACAGGCGGCGGCGCAAGACGTGCGAGTTGTATTCAATGGCGAGAATGGCGATCAGCTATTTGCCGGATGGACAAACAAGCCTTTGATTGCAAACGGAGTTTACAGTGCAGAACATCCCGCCGGAGGAGAAACTTTTGAACAGCAGTATTTGCGGACGTTTCAGAGATTTTATGGTTATGAAAAACAGATTTTTTCGCCACAAATGCTCGATCGCATCCAGTCTCACGATTTGAGCGTTTATCTGCAAGACGCGATCGATCCCGGTTGTTTGTCGAAGAGGTGTCCTTCCCTGCTAGCGAGGCTACGGCGCGCTTCGCTGATGCTCAAAGGTGCCCAAAATATTCAGCCGAGGGCAACGGCATTGGCGTTCGCTTGCGGTTTGTGGGTGCGATCGCCCTTCTGCGACCCCGACCTCACGGACTGGACGTTTCAACTCCCTGGCGAGCTGCTACTGCAAGGTGCGTGCGAAAAATACATCCTCAAAAAAGCGTCTGAACGCTGGTTGCCACCGGAAATTGTCTGGCGGGAAAAGCGCGGGATGGGTGTGCCGTTGAAGGTTTGGTATTACCGGGAGTTTTGGGCTGCGATCGGCGATCGGCTGAATCCGAATGTGTTGCGATCGCAAAATTGCTGGCAGCCCCATTTGGCTGACTCGATGTTATCGGGACAACTCGGAGTTACCATGCGCGATCGCTATATTGGCAATAATCTCTGGTTGCTGCTGATGTGGCAGGCATGGCGAACCGAGGTTTTAGGCGAAATTCCGGTTAAGCGATCGCTGGATCATGTGTTTTGGTTGCCACCGGCGATCGGACAACGCATTTGGAAATATCGAAGGAGGTTGACAGTTGACTGTTGACTGTTGACTGTTGACTGTTGATATGGGCGGGGCGGGTTTATAAATTTGTTGGCTTTGAAGTTGAGAATACTGGTGAACCCGCCCCTACAAGATATGGAATTATATCAGACAGATCCCTCGGACTTGATATAACCCGTTACATCCGTTAAATCCCGTACATTCCTCGTTGCCGAACTTCTTCTATATGACTGAATCTTTGCTACAAAATGAAACCAAAACACATTCGCCGCCGTTCTCCGAAGCAATGGCCCAGCGACTTTTGTCAACTTATGGTTCGCCTTTATATGTGTATCAGGCCGATATCCTCCGTCAAACCCTTGACGATATTACGCGATCGATCGACTATCCGCACGTTCAGTTTCATTTTGCTAGCGTCACCAACGGCAATATTGCTCTGTTGCAATTGATTCAGCAGGCTGGTTGGGGGCTACACGCGAATACACCGGGGGATGTTTTTTTGGGACTGAAAGCGGGTTTTACGAGCGATCGCATTGTCTACACCGGCAGTAACCTCAACAGGGCTGATATTCAGCAATTGATCGAGTGGAAGATTGAGCGATTTAACTTCGATTGTCTGTCCCAACTCCAAGATTTTTGCGAATATTCCGGGAGTCAACCGCGATCGATCCGTGCCGAAATTGGACTGCGCCTCAACTCACCGGAATTGACGGGAGACAGTCGGATTGGAGTACGTGCCGCCGAATTCGGGAAAGCCAAGGAAATCGCGCAGCCGCAGGGGTTGAGGATTACCGGATTGCATTTTTATCGGGGGACTGGAACTAACGCCACGAGTGCTTTTACGCAGGCGATCGATCGCCTAATTGCGATCGCCCAACTGTTGCCCCATTGGCGAACCCTCGATTTTGGCGGTGGTTTTGGCTATCCCTATCGAGGTGGTGCGGTGTTTGACTGGCGGGAGTTTGGTGCGGCGATAACTGAACGATTGAGTGCGCTATCTCGCCCGATCGAGTTGGTGATTGAACCGGGACGATCGGCGATTGCAGGTTGTGGCGTTTTGCTTGCGAAAGTTGTGTCGGTGAAGTGGTTGGGCGATAGGCAAATTGTCGGCGTGGATACGACTGTATCAAATCTATCGGTGCCTGCGGTGCACGGCGGCTATCGGGCGATCGCGACTTGGGAAACCGACGATGTATCGCGACATGAAACCGATATTTGCGGCAACACGACTTATTCGCGGGATTATTTAGGGCGCAACTGTTGGCTACCGAAACTCAAAATTGGAGATGCGATCGCGATTTTGGATAGCGGGGCTTACGGCTATGCGATGTCGTCGCATTTTCTGCACCGCCCCCGCCCTGCTGAAGTGTTGATTGATGCCAAGGGCGATCGATTAATTCGACAGCGAGAAGACTATTCTATCTTGTTAAACGGGCAAGTATTTTAAACCTGAGATGTTACACCATTCTTAAGAACAGGCAAGATGCCTGTTCCACAATAAATAAATTGTCTTGTGGAACAGGCATCTTGCCTGTTGCTGACAATGGTGTAACATCTCGGTTGTAACGAAGTTATCTCTCTTCACTTCCTCTGCGCCCTCTGCGGCCTCTGCGGTAAAATCATTCCAAAACAACCGTCAACGATATAAATCCATTAAATCAATCAGGAGTAACCGAAATGGGAATGAAATGCGTCCAGTGTAATACCGATAACAATTTGCGCGATCGTACAAGCAACTCAGGTCGCTGTAAACAGTGCAACCATCCGTTTGTCTTTGAACCCACTACCGTCACTGATAAAAAGTTGGCTTTCACCGATCCGTTTTTCAAAAAGGCGATCGAGAATATTTCCAGCCAAAATATGTTGTTTTTTACGCACAAACAGTTTTTGTATTTTATTGACCAAAAGCTTAAATCTCGCGCACCCGAAATCAGTTGGATTTTGACCTACTTCTTTTTTAGCGTATTTGCGGGAACCTTCTGCCTTACCTTCGCTATTGCTATTTTTCCCTCACAATTCGCAGTTATTATTACCTTCGCTCTCTACAATTTGATTTGGATATGGCTATTTTTTCACGACAGTAAATCTCCTGATCAAGGTATTCGCGGCAGAAGAAATAATGCTAAAAACCTCCAGATTTTAGGGGGAATTATTTTAGTGCTGGGCATTTCAGGAAGCCTAATATTTGATTATTCTTCAGGATACATCGTAGCGATTACACTAGGGCTATTTTCCTACTGGCTCGGCATTTCACAAAAAAAACGCCCACAGATAACTGGTGAAGGATTTCTTGTCAATCAAGCGCAGAGTGATAAATGGCTGCGAGACTGGCAAACAGTAAACGGCACATTAGAAAAACTGCTCCCTGCGCCTCGTCAAGAAGCTTTACCCGCCAGCATCGATCGCGAAGTTAGCGCCTACAGTTTCGATCGCGCAATTATCTGTGACAGTGACGAAATAGCTCAATTCCTCATTGCCAACAACGTCCATTTTGAAAATAACTGCGCGATTCTTAGTATTAGTGGCTATCCCCAAAGCATCTTCAGTACCGTAATCGAAATGCTGCGCCGTAATGCCGATTTAAAAGTTTATGCGCTGCACAATGCGAACCCTGCTGGAGTTGGTTTAGTGCATCAATTACGAACCAGTCCAGAGTGGTTTGCGAATCAACAGGTGACCATTTTTGATTTGGGAATTTCTCCCCGTCAAATCTTAGCAACCCGCGATATGTTTGTGCAACAATCTCAAACAATGGCACAAACAGCCCGTCAATTACCCGACGTTGTAAGGCAAGGTTTAACAGCAGAAGAACTAGCATGGCTGGATGCAGGCAATTTTGTGGAATTGGAATCGTTTACGCCGCAGCGGTTGTTGCGCGTGGTGAATTATGGACTTGCTCAGAGTGGCGATCCGCAGGGTAACGAGGGCTTAATATTAGTGGATGATAATGTTGGATACGGCGGCGGCTATGTGTTTGTCTCCGATAGTTTTGGTTAGGGCGTGTTTTCAAACTTGATATTAGACTTATTAATAATAAGCTTAAAAAGTCTTGAAACTTAGTCTGAATAATATTTTTAGCGCTCTTTTGTTAAACTCCTAAAAAGCTTATCTTGGTAAGGGCTTCAGCGATTTTAAAATGAGGAGCAAAAAAGCTGATATTAACTCGGTGAGTAAAGGTTTCAGATTTTTAAAATTCCCCCCGTGGGGGGAAGTTGAGTTTAAATTGTGTGAAATTTGCCTTCAACTTTCTCTCGTCTGGTTTTGTTTGTGTAGGCGCGGTTTCTAACCGCCCGAACTTCTCACAGCCTGGAATTTGTTAAGTCGTATACTCCGCATTAATTTTCACGTAGTCGTAACTCAAATCGCATCCCCAAGCTTTCGCAAAACCGCTGCCATTCCCAACACTAACCTGAATTACAACCGTATCAGCCTTCAAATATTCGCCCTCTGCAGCCGCTTTCATATAATTACTTGCAGCAGCGCGATCGAACTCTTTAGGTTGTCCGTTTTCCATCATCAAAAAATCCCCCAATTGAATCCGCAAATTCTCTTGATCGAAAGCGACACCAGCGCGCCCAGCCGCCGCCGCAATTCTGCCCCAATTCGGATCGCGTCCGAAAATCGCAGCTTTCACCAAAGAAGAACCGACAATTGTTTTGGCAATTTTACTCGCAGAAACTTCATCTAGCGCGCCACTAACTTGCACTTCCACCAAACAAGTTGCACCTTCGCCGTCACGGGCTATCGCCTTTGCTAAATGCACGCAAACTTCTGTCAGCATCGCTTCTAATTTTTCAGCATCTGCCCCCATTTCTGTAATTGCGGGCGTGCGGGATTGGCCGTTTGCCAAAGCAATTAGCGAATCGTTGGTGCTGGTATCGCCGTCAACAGTAATTTGATTGAAACTTCTGTTAGCCGCCCGACTCACCATTTCTTGCCACAAATGCGATGACACTGCTGCATCGCAAGTTACAAATGCTAGCATTGTTGCCATATTTGGGTGAATCATTCCCGAACCTTTGCAAATGCCGCCGATGCGGACGGGTCGATCGCCAAACATGGTTTCCAGCGCGATCGTTTTCGGCACTAAATCAGTCGTACAAATAGCCTTAGCCGCCGCATCGGAACCAGTTTCCGATGCCTCAGCAACTAATCGCGGAATTCCCGCCCTCAGCGGCTCCATTTTTATCCGCTGTCCGATGACGCCAGTGGAGGCCAAAAGAATCGATTCTGGAGGAATATTCAACGCTTCTCCCAACAATTTGGCACTTTCGAGGGCATCTGCCAAACCTTGTTCGCCAGTAGCAGCATTAGCTTGTCCCGCATTGCACAAAATTGCTTTGGCGCTGGGTTTAGCTTGCAAACGCTGGCGGCAGTAGTCCACACAAGCGGCCCGGACAGTGGAGGTTGTGAAGACTCCGGCGGCGATTGCATCCACCTCTGACAAAATTAAACTTAAATCTGGCAAGCCTGAAGGCTTCAAACCCGCTGTAATTCCCGATGCTCTATACCCTCTGGGTGCTGTAACTCCGCCGTCAATTTCTTTCCAGTCCGCCATGATGACCTCCCTAGTAGCCTTCAATCTGCTGAAAGGGGATTATATCATTTTAGATTTTAGATTTTAGATTTTAGATTGCGAACAAAGGATTTTGTAAGGGTTTGCTCGTTTTCTGGTTCCCAAGCGTGGAAATGCCGTTCAGGGTGGCTGTGACGCACTTTTTGTCTCTAACCAACCCACTAAAACTAATCGCGGCTTCCAATCTAGAGTTATAACTCAAGAAGAAGTCGCGACGGTTTTGTAATTGACATTATTAATTTTTAGCTGGCAAAGAACAAACTCGATTCAACTATCTCGCCTTTGAAAAAACGAGTTATTTGCGATCGATATTCGCTGGAGAACCAGCATCTAAACCCACTTCAGCAGCCACACGGCTCAGCATGGATTCCTGACGGTTTTTGACGACGTGTTGATGGCGCATCATCAGGTTGCGGGCTTGTTCTTGAGTGGACATAACTGATTTCTCCAAATTATAGGTAATAACTTCGTAGACAATTGTCGAAATTGAGTTTGCCCTAGCTCATAGTGGCGTTGCTGCGATCGTAACTGGCTTGAAAGCTGGGCTGCGGTTTGCCTTGAATGTGACCCCAGTAGTGCGTATCTTCCATCCCGACTTCGGTGGCGGTGCGGTTGAGCATGGATTGCTGCCGGTTCTTCACCAGTTGGTGGTGGCGCATCATCAGAGAGCGAGCTTGATTTTCGGTAGACATATGCGGTTCCTCCGTATTCTTTAGATTAATGTTGGGCTTGTTTTTTCTTCTCTCCTATCACTATAACAGACAATTCTGTATCTAAAGCTACCAAATTAAAATTGTCACAAAACTTTACAATTGGGCTATGGGGCGAGAATCTCGATCGAGGTTGCAGGGAGTGCGATCGAGCTTTGGCTGGTGGATTCAGGCCCAACCTCAAGCAGCAGTGGGCAAAATTTGACAATATTCATCTTCTAAGAGCCACATTTTAGCGGCTACGTAATTGCCAAGGGCCAAAATAACTTTATAGTTTGGTTCACAGTTATAGATGCAGAATTTGGCCTCTCAAGAAAGTAGAATTTGCCTTAGTTAACAGTAAATTTAATAAGTAGCGAATCACAATTAGATTTACAATGATTAAGCAGCTATGCTCAAGCATAGTCAAGTTTTTTGTAGTCAACTAGATAATATATTTTGGCTAAGTGAATCGCCCTCGCCATCCTCAAAAAGCGAGCTTTCTTTGTTGATAAAAATAGATTAATACCAATTTAATGTGAAGTTGCACATATCTCGATCCCCCTAAATCCCCCTGATTGTTGGGTAGTAGGGGTTGACTTTGATCGGAATCTTGTCCCCCCCTTATTAAGGGGGGCTAGGGGGGATCGGATTCTACGGGGCCTCATAAAAAATTGGTATAAGTCCCAGCAGCCTCCCACAAAAAAGAGCGATCGCCCCTGGGGATTAGTTTTTAGTAATGCACAAATTTACGTTTTTGTCCAATTAATTTAGATGCGTTTACCGTGCCGGAATATGTGATTGTTGATCCAGCAGAAACCAGGCCACGGGTGCGAGTTATGGCATTTCTCGAAGGTGATGACATTTATACAGAGGTAAATTACTTGCCGGGTGAAGAAATGGAATCAGTAGTATTTCCCCATCTGAGATTATCAGTAAATGCAATTTTAGATCCGCCATTGGTAGAAGGGTTAATTAAGGCAGAACAAGCTCAATTGCAGAAAGCTGAAAGATTGGCGGCGAGGTTGCGGGAGTTGGGCGTAGATCCTGATGCTGTGTAGGAAATTGGATAAAGTACGTGAAGCGAAGCTCTCCCGAAGGGAATCGCCCTTGACGTATCTCAATCATCTAGGGACAAATCGCGCAGGAAATAAAAGCGATCGCTTTGCGAATTATCTCCTTTAATTCGCCCTAAGTAACCAGTCAGCGGTGAAGAAAGTTCTATAGTCAAATCCTTTACTGATTCGTTTGTCAGCTTAGAATCAGTGGCGGCAAATCTAGCATTGTATTGAACTTTAATCTCAACAACCGTTGGAAAGTCGCTATCTGAGCAAAGTTGTTTCACTGCTTGTATGATTTGCGATCGCACTTTAAGCTTTTCCCGCACATCGTCAATATAGCGATTAACCTTAGCATCGGCTTCCTCACCAAACGGCTGTTGTTCCAAACAAGGTTTTAACTGTAATAAATCGATCGAACCTGGTTGCTTAGCTTTCAATTCAACTAATCTTTGCAATGTTTCCGGGCGAATTACATTCATTCTCACGTGTTTGAGGCGATTGTCGTCGGATATTGCAAATATGTAACCGTCGTATGCACTCAATAAATTGGGGTAATCGCTTGCTTACGAGCCTCAAACCTAGCAAAATCGTTTCCAACACGGTAGTCTACCGCGATTTATTGAGCGCATACTCGGAAAAAGTGATAAGCTAGTATGAAAGGTTTACCTGATACGTCTCAGTAAGTCAGTCGAGTTTTAGGTGATATCGGTTATGTCAAATTTACCGTCAGCTTACATTGCATTTCAAGGTGGTGGCGCACTTGGGATGGCACATCTCGGTGCATGGCAAGAGGTCTCGCAACAGTTCAACATCATTGGTACAGCCGGAACATCTGCTGGTTCAATTGTTTCTGCGCTATGTGCTGCCAAATTCCATCCTGTTCATGCCATTGATCTCTTTCATCAGCTTAACTGGTCTGATTTTGTGAATCGTCAAAGCTTATTGAAATTGGTTACTGGGCAGGATGCATATAGCGACGGAAAGCGTTTTCATGAATGGCTGCGAGACCAGCTAGGTAAATATGTTCCAGGGAAGCCATGTGATATTACCTTTGCTGATTTATATCAGTTTAGTGAGATATACTTAGCGATCATTGCTTGTGACCTGAACTGCCCAAAAGGATACCCGGTAGTCTTTGATAAAAATACAGAACCAAACGCTAATATTTCATTTGCTGTACGCGCTTCGATCTCGATTCCTGGCCTCTTCACAACAATGTCACGGCTTGACCGAAGGCAGGAACTCGTGGATGGTGGAGTTCTACTAAATTTTCCAGTTCCCCCTTTATATAAACAAGCCAAAGACTCGAATTGTCCACTTGTTGGTGTACGGTTCAAGGAACCGCGCCAATACCTTGATTCACCGAACATTATAGAAGCCTTAAAGGGTTCTGTTTATCAGATGATGAGACCTGGAAGCTTCCCTCCTGACAATATTGCTCAAGATCCTAACTATATAGATATTGAAATTGATGTTTCAGGGTTTAACGGCTTAGACTTTAATTTAAGACCAGAGCAAAAAAAAGAATTGGTAAAACGTGGAGCGGAAGCAGCAGAGCGTGCCCTGGATAAATACAAATTACGGATAGATGGAAAATATGCTGCGGTAGTTTTAACAGAGGAAGTAGTAAAGCTCGAAAAAACGTCAGAGAGAGTCAAATCTGCATTAAAATCTCAATCAGATCCTGATGTTATTCCTCACCTACAGGAAGCTTTGGATTGGTTGTCTACTAACCCAGAGACCTTAGCAAAAAAAGCTGGTAATGAGGCTTTAAAGCAATTTCCTGAAGTAAAAGAAAATGAAAAAACTATTGCAAGATTTCACTATGAAATTGAAAAATACTTACGGTTCATTCATCAATCTCTAACAACAGGAAAAAATATCTTAAAAAAGTTACCAGAGCAGTCTTTACCTGACCCAATTGTTTATTCAGAAGCTCTCAAGGTCGTCAAAAATAGGATGCGGGAAGACGAAGAACTGAACCCAGTAGCAAGACAAAAAATTGAAGAACACATAGACTATCTGAATAAACAAATCCAGTAGAAATCTAGAATATAGCAATCCCAAATAAATTGTGATATTGAGTTAATTCAGCCTAGAAATTCCATATTTTGGGTGCTTTGAATAAGATTTCAGCTATACCAAAATATGGCAGTATAATGCTTATTACCACTGATTTAGGATTGCTATACCTACTCATCTATTCCTTGGCTTCAAGGATCATTTTTTGAAGAGTCTTTTTTCTTTCATCTAATTCATATGATTCTACTATAATTTTCTTTATTTGATCTAGTTGTTCTTTTTTTATTCCTAATGTTTCTCTTAATTTAAAGAGTGAATCTTTTAGTTCTTCTACTTTTAAAAAGATATGATCATCTAGACTTTTCAGTGTCTGGGTAGGTAGATTTTTCAGTTCAGCGTCAGATAGAGCCATCAGTTGATCCAGTTCATTCTTGCTCATAGCTAGTAAGTATTAGGTTTCTATTTATTACTTACCAGCTACCTAATAAATACTCCGGAGCGAAAAGGGATGTAAAAACTTCAAATCAGAAGGAAAGTTCTCATAACGTGGATGAGAGTAGTGATAGCCCTACTCTAACCGAACAAAAACAGATCGCTTAACTTACTTGCCAGATTCAAAATTCGCTTCCCAATAAACTGTTCCGCATCTAAATTGTATTTTTTGTGCGGGCGAGACGCCCACCCCACAAAGACTTTATCAAACTTGACTATACAGTTTAAATGCACAACAGCTTAGGATGCGATCGCCCCGACATCCGCCTTTTCCTTCTCAACCCGAACACTTGCCGCACCATCCTGATGCCGAATCCACTTCAACAAAGAATTTCCCAGCCGAGTACCAATTTGAGAACCATCAAACTCAAACAGAGAATCCTTACTTTTCAAGCCTTCCGCTAAAACTTCTTTCCCTTTCGCCGTCAATTCCACCAGCGTCACCCGATTTACCAGCGAATACTCGATCGCCCCAGTCGCCTGCAACTCGCCGAGCACTCCCAGATATCTCTGACTCGTCTCATTAGTGCGAACAATCCGCTTAGTCAAATCCCCCTTTTTCACCTTCATCTTCCCGCCGCCCAAATCCCACAAATTCAGCAGTACCCGAACTTTCGCCTTCGCATCCCACACCGCTTGCTCTTCCGGTGTCAAAGTGTTAGACACCGGAATTTCATCTTTCTCAGACATATTCATACCTTTAAATACTTGTTTTTACTCTTAGATTTTACCAGAAACCTTCCTGGCCAACATTTAAACTTTTCCGCAAAAATCCGCGCGAGGCTACGCACAACTTATGCAAATTTCATTTAAAAATAATAGGGATTGACTAAAATGGAATTCTTTGATAAAATAGCGAATCGAACGAGCGATCGCACTTCAACTTCTCTGCACCAAATGCGATCGAAACAATTTTAAGCACAGCCCGCTACCCTCTAGCAACCTCAACAAATGTAGCGATCCCAACCGCAGCTAACAACCCGCAACCCAGCTTAACTGCGACTTTAGTTCAATGCCCGATTCAGTCTTTAGAAAGACGAATTCAACCTACACATCTTGTTACATTGCAATGGCAATCAAAACATTGAACAAGATTTTACCCATGAAAACTATTCCCGATCAAATTTCCGACATCAAAGAAAAACTTCCAGATTTGACTCCCACCCCTCCTGGTTTAAAAGCTCAAGCATCTAGCCACGACCTCAAAGCCCGTTTAGATTGGGGCGAACCCGGACTCACAATCATCGACGCCCGTGATTTTGAAAGCTTCACCAAAAGCCACATTACCGGCGCCGCAATGATGCCAATGGAAGACTTAGTAGAGCGAGCAAAAGCCAGCCTAGAACCCATCCGCGACATCTACATCTACGGCGAAAACGACCAACAAACCGCCGAAGCTGCCAATCTTCTACGCACTGCAGGCTTTCAAAAAGTAGCCGAACTCAAAGGCGGAATTCCTGCTTGGAAAGCCATTGACGGCCCTATGGACGGCTCTGGCGAACACGATACTCCGGGCCCCGACGCATACAACGTTTTCTCTCGCTTGCAACACCACGCCGAAGCGCAGAAAATCAAAAAATAACCTCAGATTGGCGGCAGAAGTCGCCCATAGAATCTGACACTTAATAAACCCGGTATCGCAAAAGTTACCGGGTTTATCCATGTGAACTTATACCAAATCCGTCTTATATTTTCTTAATCTCTTAGAGAGAGACTTCCTTTGTAGAGGATGGGTTTCAACCGCCGACTCTTAACTTCCTGCTATCCAAATATGCCTTAACTTCCCCAAACATTAAGCGGTTTGCATCAAAAGTAATCCGTGTAACAGCTTCCTCAAAAGAAAGCCAAGCAGAATTTTGAACTTCCTCCTCTTGCAAAACAACTTCCATCGAATTGACAAAACCTAAAAAATAAGTGACACTCTTTTCAATCGGCTCCCCATCCTTAACAAAAGAATAGTGTTCCGTAAAACTCGGCTCATCAAGCATTTCAAAATCCGATATACCTGTTTCCTCCTCAAATTCCCGCCTTGCCGTTTCCGCAGGAGATTCCCCCGGATTCGCGTGACCCTTCGGAAACGCCCAATGTCCCGCTTGATGTTGAATCAACAAAAACAAAGCATCAGCTTCCTTTCCAAAAATCGGCACAATCCCAAAACATTCATCTTTCATTTGTCTGATATTTCCTATTAATTATCGTGTTCTTTATAACTAGGGCTCAAGCCAACTATCACACGATCATCGACTTGTAGGGGGGAGCATCTCAGTTTTGTAAAAAGCATTTTTTTCATTGTAGTGCGAGCGTCCCCGCTCGCGTGTACAATACGCGAGCGGGGACGCTCGCACTGTAAATGCAAAACTGAGATGCTCCCCTTGTAGGGTGCGTCAGACGAAGTTCTAGAACGACTATCGAGGATTTCGGGATCTGACGCACCTTACTATTAACTATCGCGGACTTCGTTTGTCTAGATGCGATTTCAATCGCCCAGTCTCTGAAATTCCCACCCCAACCGAGTCTGCTGTTCATAAACCCGCTTCAAAGTATTAACATCCCTCGCAGAAATAGGCGGAGGATTTCTCACCTGAGAAAAATAAAGCACATCAGTTTCCATCAAACTGTGGCCCCAAATTCCCAAAGCGTGACCCAACTCGTGCCGCGCCGTCGCCGGAATATACTTACCCACTTGAGTCGGATTCAAATAAACCGAAAACCGATGAGATAACACAGTTTTATCCCCATCGCGACGGGCATATAATTCATAGGTAGCCTCTCCAGAGCGCGATCGCAAAACCCCTTGACGCAAAGGCGGAGCCCGACGTAAAATCCTAATATCAGCCACCTCCGAACTATCCACCACTTCCAAAGGCAAATAAACCCCCCATTCCCGCACCACATCCAACACAGCCGCCACCCATTCTTCAGACTTATTAGCACCAACTGGACGCTCAACATAAACCAGAATCGGAAACTTAGACCACAACAAATGACCAAAATTCGGTGGCTTAACCTGGTCAAAATAATCACCGCTATCGGTGGAATCTTGCCAATTGGCCAGCGTTGGTGGCAAAGGATGAACCTGTGGAGGCGGAAAACTATTCGGGAGAGAAGAAAGAGTCGCCGCCGGAGTATTAACCTGAGTAAAAACTATCAGGCTAAAACAAAATAAAGCCAATCCCAAACCAGCCAGCAATCGAGGTTTTAATGTCACTTTCCCCAACCGCATTTTTGCAACCGCACTTAAATTTCATCTTTAGGGCGGGCTAGAAGCCCAACCCCTACTCCCCACAATATTTATTTATGTGGCACGGGCGTCTCGCCCGTGAGTTCATGTGGCACGGGCGTCTCGCCCGTGAACTCATGTGGTTAAAAATCCGAATCTTATAACTTAGGCGTCAACCAACCAGCACTCAAAATAACAGTCAAACCCATAAAAACAATAGACAGACCCCAAGTAATCCGGTTCAGACTTGTTTCTGCACTCTTGGCGCTGGTAAACAATTGAGCTTGTCCGCCAATCCCTCCAATACCATCGCCTTTAGGACTGTGCAGCAACACAAAAATCACAAGTCCTAAAGCAGACAAAGACCAGATAACTTGTAACACAGCAACAATATTCATAATCGGGGGGAATTGGTAATTAGTAATCGGTAATTTATTATGATATCAAATTTGGTCGATCGCGCACAATCTCCTCCGGGACACGGCATCGTGCCCATTGTTGTCAACTTAACGTCAAACCCGCAGTCCGGCAGGGAATGAATTCCCTGCCTCAAAGCGAAAGTCCTCTTAAGAGGACTGAAAAGAAGAATTTTTGGTGCTGCTGAATCTAAGTATGATTTTGCCTGATGGGGTAATTCTAAGTGCTTACGCTGTCAGCGGTGGGGCAACCACAGGGGGATTGCCCCTACCAATTTCATACCCCAATTCAGAAACGCCGAATTTTTAAACTCATTAGTCCTCTTGAGAGGACTTTCGCTATTAGACAGGGAATTCATTCCCTGGCGGACTACCGGATAGGCGGGAGGACTGGGCGGATGACAGCTTAAATTGACACCAATGCACGGCGCCTTTGTCCCTCCTGCTGCGTCCCTACTACAATCGGACTCGCACCGGAGTGCGATTGGCGCGAACTTCAAAATTAGCGGGTTCAATCATAGAACGTCCCGTCATCTCCGGGGGCTGAGGCAACCTCAACAGCTCCAGAATCGTCGGCGCAATATCCGCCAAAGAACCATCCGCCCTCAGAGGAACATCCGTTCCGTGACCCGGAATCTTCAGACCTTCACCTTCTACCAGAATAAACGGCACGGGGTTAGTAGTGTGAGCCGTCCAAGGATTCCCGTCCTCGTCAAACATCTGCTCAGCATTGCCGTGGTCAGCAATAATAATTGCCGTTCCCCCAGCTTTACTAATAGCGCTCAACAGCCGCCCCAAACATTTATCCACAGTTTCGATCGCAATTATCGTCGCATCCATCATCCCCGTATGACCAACCATATCCGGGTTAGCGTAGTTAATCACCATCAACGAATAGATGCCTTTTTCCAAAGCCGTCACCACCCCATCCGTCACCAAATCCGCCGACATCTGGGGCGCCTCATCGTAAGTCCCCACCATCGGACTCTGCACCAACTCCCGGTGTTCCCCGATAAAAGGCTCTTCCAGACCCCCATTAAAAAAATAAGTCACATGAGCGTACTTTTCAGTTTCCGCCGTCCGCAACTGCTGCAAACCGTGCTTAGAAATCACCTCGCCCAGAATATTGTTCAAATTCTGCGGTTCAAAAGCCACCATTACCGACGACAACTTCGGGTCATACTGAGTAAAAGTCGCAAACGCCAGCGGCTCAATTAACTGCCGTTCAAACCCCTTAAAATCGGGCACCACAAAAGCCTGAGTCAATTCTCTAGCCCTGTCCGGGCGAAAATTGAAGAAAATCATCCCATCGCCGGATGCCACCGCCCCCGGAGCAATCCGAGTCGGAACTGCAAACTCGTCGGTCACTCCTTCAGCATAGGAGGCCTGCAACACATCCACAGCCGATCGACCGTCAGGCGCAATCTCAGTCGTCATCACCTCGTAAGCGCGCTGCACCCGATCCCAGCGCTTGTCCCTGTCCATCGCGTAGTAGCGGCCGCTAATGGTCGCAATCCGACCGACCCCTACCTCTGCGATATAACTTTCAATCTTGCCTAGAGCTTCGACACCCTCTTTCGGAGTAGTATCGCGACCGTCAGTAATCGCGTGAATGCAAACATCAGAAATTCCCTGTGCCTTTGCTAATTGCAGCAAACCCTTAATATGACTGAGATGGGAATGAACCCCGCCTTCAGAACAAAGACCAGTCAGGTGCAACTTGCCGCCCGTGGCGCGGACTTTCTCGCAAAGCTTAACCAGCGCTTGATTCTTGAGCAAAGAACCATCTTCGACTGCATCCGAGATCCGCACCAACTCTTGAGGAACGACGCGGCCCGCGCCCAGATTCAAGTGACCAACCTCTGAGTTACCCATTTGCCCGTCTGGCAGCCCTACCGCCCGACCCGATGTGTGAATCAGAGTGCTAGGATAAGCGGCCCAGAGACTGTCCATCACGGGTGTTTTTGCCGCGGCGATCGCATTTCCGTCTTTTTCTTCACTAAAACCCCAGCCGTCTAGAATAATCAGCACTACAGGAGATACAGACGCTTGTGCCATGCGAATACCTTATTTACAATAATTAATTTCTCGATTTTCATGATTTCCGATTTTGCGGAACATCTTCCGCTAATCAGTTTACATATTTTCTAAGCTCCGGCGGAACAAAGCCCACCAAAATTCCATTAGCCACAGCATTTTGGGAACTAATTTCGACCTGCTTTGGGAATTGTTTAATTGATTGCCTTGCCCTGTACTGTGAATGCACCATCGGAGGCTGTTACCGATCTCACCAACAGCGACCCTGCTTTTGCGGCCGCATTTTCACCAAAAAACTGGGTCTGAAGCCCCGTCCTTATAGGACGGCTTTACATTGAATTAAATCCCCTTTCGGGTTCGGAGAGGGAATTTAATGCAACCTCTCCGATTTTTGGGGAATGGTTGCCCCAAACTCCCATTTCTGGGGTAAAGTTAGCTTCGACAAAGTTA